>LJUF01000013.1 GCA_001303665.1 Phycisphaerae bacterium SM23_33
GGCGGGCCGGCATCGCCGGGCTGGGCATCATGTTCGGCGCCGCGGCGCTGACATACGCCGTTTGCGGCTTTTACGGGATGCTTGACGACCGCTCGCCGCACGTCATGTATGTGTGGCTGTTCCTGCTCATCGGCGCGGTGTGCACGGGCGTGCTGGCGGCCGCCAGCATAACCTCTGAGAAGGAATCGCGCTGCTGGCCGCTGCTGTTGGGCACGACCATGAGTGACGGGCAGATCCTGTTGGGCAAGGCCGCCGGCGTGGTGGGACGCAGCCTTCCGGTGTGGCTGCTGCTTCTGGGGCACGTCGTTGTGTTCGCGATCTTGCGTTACATCCACCCGGTCACCATCGTCCACGTGGGCATGCTGGCGGTGTACGTCATCGTTTTCCTGACCGGGCTGGGCCTGTATTTCAGCGCGTGTTTCCGGCGGAGCACCGCGGCCGTGACGGCCACTATCGGTGTGGCGGGGGTGATCTGGGCCGTCATGCCCTTGTTGCTGCTGGTTGTCCTGGCCGTCGCGCCCCTGCGCCAGGACCTGGGAAGAAGGTCGCTGGCCATCAATCCGCTGGTCCAGGCGACGGTCCTGATTGAGGGTTCCACCGGCGCGGGCAAGGCTTGGCTGGCGGTGGATGAGTTGGAGTACGAGTGGCCCTGGCCGCAGGGGCCCAGCGACGCCGGCAGCACCACGCGGTGGATGCTGGGCAGCATGGCTTTCTATATCCTGCTCGGCCTGCTGCTGGCATGGCGGGCCAAGAAGAGGTTCCGGCGGAACATCTTCCAGCCCCGATGACCGCGAGGCCCCGGCATCGCGCCGCGGAACAGGCCTGGGCGTCCCGGCAGACGGTGCCGAAACAGCCGCGCGCGGAAGGGCCGGGTGGGGCCCGCCTGCCTCCGCCGGGGGTGAGCGCTTTGGCAAGTGCCTTTTCATCTCCAGGGCCTTGGGGTATCTTTCAGCGTCTATGAGACAGCCGTGAAGATTCAACCGAACATTCGAGAGCGTGAAAACCTCTGGCAGATCCTGGAGCTGGCCCGGCGCGAGGACCTCGGCAGCGGGGACGTTACCAGTTCGATCCTGCCGGCCAATCTGCACGCCCGCGCCCGGTTCGTTGCCCGGCAGCCGATGGTCTTCTGCGGCGGGTCGATGCTGGAGGCCGTCGCCGTTCGCTACGATGGCGGGATTCGCACCAAGCTGCTGGTGGAGGAGGGCATGCGGGGCGCGCCGGGGGCGGCGCTGGCAGAATGGGACGGCCCGGCCCGCGGTATCCTGGCGGCGGAGCGGGTCGCGCTGAACTTCCTCCAGCGGCTTTCGGGGGTGGCCACTACCACGCGCGAATACGTGGACGCGGTCAAGGGGACTACGGCGAAGATCTACGACACGCGCAAGACCACGCCGGGCTGGCGGGAGCTGGAGAAGTACGCGGTCCGCGTCGGCGGCGGGCTGAACCATCGCAAGGGCCTGTACGACGCGGTGCTGGTCAAGGACAACCACCTGGCCATCATGGCCACGGCCGAGGGCAGAGACCCGCTCACCGCCACTGCCCGCGAGTTGGACCGCATCCGCCCGTACCTGCCGGCGGGGGCCTTCGTCGAGCTGGAGGTGGACACGCTGGAGCAGTTCACCCACGCCCTGACCCTCGGCGTGGACATCATCCTGCTGGACAACATGACGGCGGGGCAGGTGGCCGAAGCGGTGCGGATGCGCGACCAGGCCGGGGCCAAAGGAAGGATCGAGGTGGAGGCTTCCGGTGGGATTACGCTGGCCAACGTCCGCGCCGTGGCCGAAGCCGGCGTGGAACGCATCGCCGTCGGGGCGTTGACCCACTCGGCCGGAGCGGTGGACATCTCCCTGGACATCGAGGTTGACTGAGTCCCTGCACCTGACCCGCCGCCGGACGAGGCAAATGGTAACGACGGCCGGTCGGTCTGACATCGCTGAGAGGGTGATCCCACGAAGGGCATCCGCAGACACGCCCCCGAGGATCGGCCGGGGCGGTTGACGCAGGCGGTGTCCGGCCGGTTCGAGGCGGTTTTGGGCCGGCCTGGTATGGGACCGTATGGTCACGAGGTGGGTCCGAGCGCGGCGGGGCAGAGATAGCGTCGGCGCGTGCTTGCGGAGGGCTTGGCCGGTTGGATTTGTCCGACCGCATCCTGGAGTTGCTGTACGACCGCCCCGCAGGCTTTTTCGGTCTGGACGACTTGGCCGCGGCGGCGGGGACGGACAGCGGCGTGGTCGAGGGGGCCCTGGAGCGGCTGGCCGCCCGCGGGCATCGCTTTGAGCGCACCCCGGTGCAGGGCGTCCGCCTGCTCCGCCCGACGCTGCTGGACGCCCACCTCGTCGAGCGGGACCTGCCGGTGGAACAGATCGGCCGGCACGTGATCTGCTTCGGCGAGGTGGACTCCACCAACGACGTGGCCTTCGACTCGGCCCGGCAGGCCGGCGGCCGGGCCCTGGTGGTGACCGCCGAGTTCCAGCGGGCCGGGCGCGGGCGGGGCGGCAGGAAGTGGCTCAGCCCGCCGGGCGGCGGGGTGCTGGCCAGCGTCCTGCTGCACGAGGCGGCGGCGAGGCTGCCGGGCGAAGCGCTGACCATCGCGGCCGGCCTGGCCGTGGCCGAAGGCGTCGAGGCCGGCACGGGCGTCCACGCTGGGCTGGAGTGGCCAAACGACGTCGTCATCGACGGCGCCAAGGTGGCGGGGGTGATCGTGGAGGTCCGCTCCGCTGAAGTCGCGGCCGGCCGGGCCGGGCGGGTCGTGGTGGGTCTTGGCATCAACGTCAACGCCGCGCCGCCGGCCGAGCAGGTCGCCCGGGCGGTGACCTGCCTGAGCGAATCGGCCGGGCGGACCCTGGAACGCATCGAAATCCTCCGCGCGGTGCTCCTGCGGCTGGACGAGTGGGTGGCGGGGCTTCTGGCCGCAAAGGCCGAGGACCTCCACCGGCGCTGGTGCGCCCGCTGCCAAATGATCAACCGCCGCGTGACGGTCACCTCCGGCCGGGAAAGTTTTACCGGCCGGGTGCTTGACGTCAGCCCCTTCGATGGTCTCATCCTTTTGACCGATGACGGCCGGCGGGTGCATCTGCCGGCGGCCACCAGTACCGTGACGCGTCAACCGGAGGGCGCCCTCTGAATCGCCGGCCGTACAGAGCCTCCGGTCCTTTGCCCGATCGCGTACGAGATGCCTGAGTTTTCCGCAATCTCCGGAGCGGCCGCCGCCGGCCGCGGGTGGCAGCCCCGGGCTGAAGCCTTCTACCGCCGGGTCCTGCTGGCGGCGGGGACCGCGCTGACGGTCTGGAGCGCCGGCCTGTGGGTGATCGTCGGCGGGGCCTTCGGCTGCTGCTGGGCCGGGATGGTCGAGGCCGCCGCTTGCCAGCTTGCCGCGGTGGCCCTGGCCCTGGGGCTGTCCAATGGCGTGCTGAAGCTGGTGTTGCTGCTGTCGAGGCGAGCCCGGGCGGGCGAGGCGCCGGCATGGCAGGTGCTGCTGGCGGACAGGGGAAAAGCTTCGTCGGCTCGCCGGGCGAAGCAGCTGCGCCGGCTGCTGGCGGTCGCAGTGGCAGCGTGCGCGGCGGGGGGGCTGCTCAGCACCGTCGGCGCGCAGCTTGCCCCGTTCGCGCTGCGCCGGCTTGCCGGAATGTTCCTGTACCCGCCGTGGATGTGGTCGGCAGCCCGCCTGGGACTGCAGGTGCTCGTGTTCCTGCCGATGGCGGCGGCCATCGCGGGCCTGGGGCTGCTCGGTCCGCTGTTGCGGCGGTACGGGGCCAGTGACCCCTACCGATATCTTACGACGGACCTGACGTGGTCGTCGTCGGCGGGGCTGGCCGCGGCCGCCGGGCTGTGGTGGGCGGGGGCGGATCTCCAGGGCATCGCCTTTGTGTGTGCGGCAGCGCTGGTGGGGCTGTCGGCGGCCACGGCCTTCAAGAAGCAGCTTGCCGCGAAGGCGGTCCGCCTGGCCGGGCCCGATACGGCGGGCGGGCGGTGGAAAAGGCAGCGATGGCTCAATCTGGGGGCCTCCGCGCTGCTGGCGTGGATCTTGGCCATGCAGTGCCGTGCCCTCCGCGACGGGGCCAGGTGCGATTGGGCGGCGACGTGGATTTGGGTGGCGGCAACGGCCGGGGTTGCGGCGGCGGTTACCGGCCGGCTGAACCGGCGTGTTCGCCCGGCCTCGGCGGCGGAGGGCCGGGCGGCGGCGGCGGGCCCGGTGGTCGTGGCCGCGACGCAGCTTGGGCTGCTGGGCTTTGCCGCGACGCGGCCGTGGGGGTGGTGGATCTGGATTGGCCTGGCGGCGGCGGCTCAGGTTCCCTTTGCGGCCCTGGCCGCCACCCTGCTGGCGCGGCGGCGGAGGCTGTCCGGCCAGGCCGGCTGTCCCGGGCGGTTCTGGCTGGCCGACGGGGCGCTGGGCGCGGCCGCGGGCGCTGCGGGGGCCACCTTCATGTTGGCCTGGCCCAAAGGACTGCTGGTTGCCGCCGTGGCCATGATGGTCGGCTTGACGGTGGTGTTCCTTGCCGGGACCGGGGCGATGGCGCGAGTCGCCACGCGGCCGCGCGGGCCCGGCCCTCTGGGGCGCCAGCTCCGTTGGGCAGCGGCCGGTGCGGCCGCGATCCTGGCGGTGGCGTCGATGTGGGTGGGGCTGAGGCAGGCGTGGCAAGCGGGCCCGCGCCGGCACGTCTTCGTCGGGGCGTCGTTGACGGCGTATCAGACCGACGCGGGGGCCGTGGCGGCGCTGCCGGTCCAAGAGGCCCGTCAGGGCAGCGTCCTGCTGACCGAGCTGGCCCGGCAGCTGATCCAGTCGCGCGAGGGAAGCTGGTGGGTCATCTCCGCCCGGGAGCCGGGGCTGCTGACCGGCCTGGGGGAGGGCGTTCGGGCGAGCAGGTACTTTCCCGGGGAGGCCTTCAGGTATCTGCTGGCCTGGGGGCGCGCCGGCCGGCCGAAGTCCTTTGCTCGCTACCTGAACATCCACATCCACGACCTGGACGGGGTGTATCTGGACGGCCTCTCGGTGGACCACCCCGATGCTTGGTGCCTGTACAACGTGGAGGCGCTTCTGGGCGCCCGCAGCCGGATTGCACCAGGGGGCCTGATGATTCTGCGAGTGGCCGGCAGCGAAGGCCGGCTGGCCGACCTCCTGCGCGTGGTCAAGACGTTCGACTGGGTGGTCGCCGGCGGCACCGCCGCGGTGGTGCTGGAAGGGGGCAGGGCGGAGGTGCTGCTGGCGGCCCGCTGGAGAGGGCACAACCCCTCGGCGGGGCTGGAGGCGCTCCGGCCCGGAGGGGAGGGCGTGGAGGTCATTTCCGTGAAAGACCTTCTGGCCATCGAGCCGGATCTGCGGCCGATGACAGTCCTGGCTCCGGGACGACGCACGCCGGCGGAGGTGGACATATCCGCACTGGCGTACTGGCTGCGGCTTCGGGGGAAGTAGATTTTTCATCTCCAGCTTGGCCGGGTAAGTAACCGTATTCTAGGCTGCTTATGATGCGAGCCCGGCCGGCCGGCGGGGCTCGCACACTGTCCCCGAAAGGGCAAACCGCCGGTAGAGGCTCCAGGGGCAAGGACGGCCCGCGGGCCTCGAACGCGAGATGTCGCGTTGGACGGCCCCCGTGAGGGCTCCGGCGGGACGCAAAGCCCCCGGGTTCCGGGGCGATAGGCCCCGGGATGGCCGGGCTGCCGAAGGGACGGGGCCTCGTGGACCGCCGGGCGGTTTGCTCGGCCTGGCGGCTGCCCCCCTCGCGAGATCGGACCCCTCGCGGCCTTCCCGCAAGCCCTGCTGAATCGTTCGCATTTTAGTTAAGGCGGCCCGGTTTGGTGTCGATACGCCAGTCTGCCACAGCAAAGTACGGCCGGGGCGACTGCGCCGGCCCGAAGGATGATTCCGATGGGGTACACGGGAATTTCTGATCGCTGCATGAAGGGAGGTGAAGCGACGCAAACACGTTCTATTCCACCGACAACCAGCGGTTCAGGTTGCAGCGGTTTGGATCGGCCGAGGCAGGCGACGCCGCATGGGCGCTTTCCCAGGCCGAGATGAGCAAAGAGATATTGTGAAGGAACTGGTCTTTGGGACCCTTAGGTAAGCCACAGGCAGGTTTGGAGGTAGAATCGATGAACCACAGCAAAGGTTTCACACTGGTCGAGATTCTGATTGTGGTGATCATCCTTGGCATTTTGGCGGCGATCGTGATTCCGCAGTTCACGGAGGCATCGAATGATGCCCGTGAGTCCGCGCTGGTCTCGGACTTGCAGACGATGCGCAGCCAACTGGAGCTGTACAAGGTGCAGCACCTGGAGAAGTACCCGCACCTTGACGAGAACGGAGCCGTGGACACGGCCAACTTCGTGAACCGGATCATCGGGCGCACTCTGCTGAACGGTGCGCTCGACGCCAACGGCCCGTTCGGCCCGTATATGCAGAAGTTCCCCACCAATCCGTTCGCCAGCACGAACCAGGATGGGGTGAACTTCGGCGTCGCCGATCCGGCGCCGGGTGACGGCACCAGCGGCTGGTACTGGAACACCAGCCTGGGCAAGTTCTCAGCCAACGATAGCACCACACACGCCCCTCTGTAACGAGCTGCTTGGGAGCCCCAAACGCGGCGGGGAAGCCCGCCGCGTTTGGGGCCGACCCGTTACCCCAGCGGCTCACCGACGAGGACTTCATGCGGGCTGCAAGATGACGGCCGCCGGCGGACCCTTGCAGAGGCCGCGGCGGCTTTTGTGTAGTTGCCCAGACTTGGAGCCAGAGGTTCGTCAACCGAATAGCGCTCGTCGCGAGTATGAGGCCCAATGTCATGCGCTTCCGCAAGGCTTTTACGCTCGTGGAAATCCTGATCGTGGTGCTGATCCTCGGCATCCTGGCGGCGATCGTGTTGCCGAGATTCTCCAACGCTTCGGCCACTGCCCGGGCCAGCATGCTGGCGGACGACCTGCGCGTCATCCGGATGCAGCTGCAGGTGTACAAGTCCCAGCATGTGGACGTGCCCGCCGGCTACCCCGACGGCGACCGCACCGCCGCCCCCACCGAGGCGGCTTTCGTGGCCCAGATGACCATGGCCTCGAAGGCCGACGGCTCGACGGCCGCGCCCGGCACGGCTGGTTACAGGTACGGCCCGTACCTGCGAGAGGTCCCCACCAACCCGCTGAACGGCAAGAATACCGTCCAGGTGATCGACAATGGTGGGGCTTTTCCCGCGGCCGGCGATGACTCCCACGGATGGATCTACCAGCCGCAGCACCTGCTTTTCCACGCCGACTCGCCGGGCCAGGACGACAAGGGCAAGGCCTACTTCGAGTACTGATCATGAGCACCAAGGCGCGCCGAGACAGATCCCCAGGCGGCGTCACGCTGCTGGAGGCCTTGCTGGCCGCCGTCGTGCTGGCGATGGTGGCCGGCGCCGTCATCATGCCGTTTGCCGCCAGCGCCCGGTGCACCCTTCAGGACGCCCGGCAGACCATGGCGGTCAACCTGGCCCAGGACATGATGGAGGAGATCCTGTCCCAGTCTTTCCACGACCCGGAAGGCGACGATGGCGGCGAGACGGGCCGGTCCACCTGGGACGACATCGACGACTACAATGGTTACCAGGAGCCGACGGGGGGCATCTACAGTTTTGACGGCGTGCTGGTGGATGATCCGGCCTCGGTGGGCCTGTCGCGACACGTCGTGGTGGAGGCGGTGTACGTGTCCGGGCAGGACGTCGCCGAGCCGGCGACCTTCCTGCGCGTCACCGTCCAGGTGAAATACCAGGGCAACGTGATGACGACGCTGAGCCGACTCGTGTACGCCAACGACAGTTAGGAAACCGCTGAGATGGACGCGCCAGGCCACAAGGGATTCACGCTTCTTGAACTCCTGGTGGCGATGAGCATCACCACCGTGGTCGCCGTGGCCACGGCCTCGGTGGCCGTGGCCCTGTCTCACGCCCATAGCCGTTCCGACGTCATGACCGAGTCCATTCAATCCGCCCGAGCCGCCATGCTGAGCATGGAGGCGACCATCCGCAGGGCCCGATTGGTGACCGGGGCGGACGCCGAGAGAGTCGTCCTGTGGCTGGGGGACGCCTACGAAGACAAGCAGATCAACCTCGACGAGCTGGTCGTGATCCGGTACCTGCCGGACGGCGACACGGTCGAGCATCTGCAGGTGATCTTCCCGGAGGGGATGCCGGCGGAAACGCTCAGCGCGTTGAACGTCACCCGGACGCTGGCCCAGGCTGGCGACCCCGGTGCCGTACTGGACTTGATGAGCCAAACGATCTACGCCGACTACCTCTCCACGCGGATACTGGCCACGGGGGTGGAAGATTTCCAGGCGGTGATGGATGCAGCGCCGCCGTTCTCGCGGATTGCCCTGCTCCGCCTTACGGTGGGCCCGCCTGACCAGCGCATCAAGCTTACCGACGCCGCCCGACTTCGCGCCGATGCGGTGGACAGCGTGGCGACGGTCGAAGGCGTGCCGGTGTTGAACCTGGAGTGACGCCCGCTGGAGGCCCAACCCATGAAAGGGAGCGCAAGAGCAGGCTTTGCGATGGTGCTGGTGATGATCCTGGTGGCGGTCGGCCTGATCGTGGGCATGTCCTGCCTGGCGGCGGCGTCGCTGCGGGTGAGCATCTCGCATAATCTCCAATCGCTTTCGCGGGCGCGGTATCTGGCCGAGTCGGGCCTGGAGCACGGGATCTACCTGCTGCGGGAGTCTCCCCGGCAGTTGGACGGCTCCCAGACCTCGCCGCTGGGGCCTTTCTACGTGGACGGCACCGGCGACAGTTACACCTTCTACGCCGTGCGGGACCCCCAGGACGCCAGGCGATACCTGCTGACCAGCGAGGGCAGCGCCGGCGGGCACACTCGGGCCAGTTCGGTGGTGGTTCAGACAACCCCCCAGCCGCCGCGCCAGACGCCGCACGCGGTGCAGCTCACCGGCACCTCGGTCACGCTGCCTGCGGGGGTCACCGTCACTGGCGACGTCCACGTCAACGGCGACCTGATGAGCTATGGCCAGGTCGTCGGCGACGTGTCCGCCACAGGCACCGTCGGCGGCGACCTGAGCAAGATTTCCGGCCAGGTCACCGAGGGCGTCGACGCCGTCGAATCGCCGCAGCTCGACACGCAGACCTGGATGAGCTACATGATTGACGGAGTGGTGTACCAGCCGGTGGAGCTGACCGCCAGCCAGTTCACCGACGCCAATCTCCCGATCGACGGGGCCGCCATCACCCCTGACAATCCCGGCGGGGTGGTCTGGCTGCGCCCCCTGGAGGCCGGACAGCCCGTCAGGATCAGCGCCGACAGGGTGACGGGGTTCACCTTCCAGGGAACGATCCTCGTTGAAGGCGACCTGGAAATTAACGGCGACCGCTACAACCTCGCCGTCACACCTGTGGCCGGCTTCCCGGCGCTGGTCATGACGGGGACCGTGAGCAAGATCAAAATCGCCGGCGACAGGAACACCATCACTTTCAACGGGCTGGTGATCGCCGACACGGTGGGGCTGCAGGGGGACCGCAACGACATCACTATCAATGGCGGCCTGGTCGCCTCCAGTATTTCTCACCAGGGGAACTTCTCCACCCTGCAGGTCAACTACGACCCCGAGCGGTCCACGATCGCTCACTTCATTGACCAGGCCTGGGGTCCGCAGGGCAACGCCGGGGCCAGAATCATTGTGTGGAAGGACTGAGTGAGCACGACAGAGCCATCCGAGCGGAAGTGGCCGCCGGCCGGGCGAGAGGTCGCCGGCTGCGGCAGCGGGCCGGATCGGATGGACAAACTGGGTCTGACATGGACGCGCGACGGGCCAAACCGGCTCGGCGGCGTCCGCCTCAGGAAGGAGCATGCGATGAAAGGGGCAAGAGAACCATCGATGGTCGTAATGGATCGTTACACTCGATGCTGCCTGACGGCCATCGCCATCCTGCTGACGGTGCTGGTTATCGGACTGTGGGCCACCGGGCCGGTCGGCCCTGCTCCAACCAGCGCCGCGCCGCCGGCAGCCGCAGAGGCCGACACCAGCGGCATCGGGAATCCTGCCGCCCAGAGAGCGGCCACGATCCAGGCCATCAATACCACCAACCAGAAGCTGGACAGAATCATCAGCCTGATCGAGAGCGGCAAAATCAAGGTTACCGTGGTCCAGGAGAAGCCCGACGATGCCCAGCCAAAGGTCCAAGCACCTGCCAAGTAAGCCAGTGGCGCCACCCGGCTTCACGCTGGTGGAGCTGATCATGGTCTTGATCGTGCTGGCCATCGCGGCGGCGATGATCATTCCCCAGGCCGTCGGAACCTCGGACCTCCGGGCCCAGTCCGCGGCCCGGGTCGTCGTGGCCGACCTGGAATACGCCCAGAACCACGCCATCGTCACCCAGACCAACATCAGCGTGACCTTCGACGTTTCCGCCAATTCCTACCGGGTTTCTAACGAAAGCGGGACCCTGAGCCATCCGATTACCAAACAGGCGTACGAGGTGGATTTCGACACGAAGCGCGGTTTTGGCAGCGTGTCGATCGCCGCCGTCAGTTTCGGCGGTGCGCCCTTGGTAACGTTTGACTCGCTGGGTGCGCCGAGCACCGGCGGAACGGTGGACCTCGCCGCCGGCGAGCACACGTACCGCGTCACCGTCGCGCCGGTGACCGGACGGGTGGCCGTGGCGAACGTCCCGTAGCGGTGAACATGCTTAACCTGCTTTCGACAAGCCGATACAGTCCGATCGGCCTGGACATCGGAGCCGAGAGCGTCCGCATGCTCCAGCTGGACCGATCCGGCAAGACGCTGTCGGTCTTGGCGGCGGCTCAGTGGCGGTTCCCCCCCAACGCCGTGGCTGGCGAAAGCGACCCGCGCGAGCGCCGGCGCCTGGCCGGGCGGGCCACGCGCGAAATGGTCAAGAAGGGCGGCTTTCGCGGCAGGAACGCCATCAGCTGCATCAAGACCAACGAGCTGGTGGTCAAGAACATCCGCTTGCCGCACATGCCTGACCACGAGCTGGCCAGCGCCGTCATGTGGGAAGGCCAGGAGCGCTTCGGGTTCCAGGTCGCCCCCGACAGGATGCATTACATCAAGGCGGGCGAGGTGCGCCAGGGAAGCGAGTCCCGCGACGAGATCATCCTCATGGGCGTGCCCGAAGAGGCCGTCCAGCAGCACCTGGAGCTGTTGGAGGAGATGCGGCTGAAGCCCGTGGACATCGACGCCGAACCGACCGCCCTGTTCCGCACCTTCCATCGTTTCCTGCGCCGTGCGGAGGACGAGTCGGCCGTCACCGTCATCGTGGACGTGGGGCTGGCCGCGACCAAGGTGGTCGTGGCCAGGGGCAAGACCATCATCCTGATCAAGTCCATCGACATCGCCGGGCAGGCCTTCAACGAAAGCGTCGCCAAGCAGCTGGGCCTGAGCTACGGCGAGGCACAGCGGCTTCGCCGGCGCGGCGGTGAAGGCGAGTCGGAGGGATCGTCCGGCTCGGGCCCGGCCGTCGGTGAGCAGTTGCGGTGGTCCATATTTGATGCCATCCGGGGGCAGGTGGAGGCCTTGGCCCGGGAAATCAGCCTGTGTCTGCGATACTGCCTGGTCACGTTCCGGGGGCTGCGGCCGGCCCGGATCACGCTGACCGGAGGGGAGGCCTACGATCCGGCCCTGGTGAAGCTGCTGGGGGAATGCCTGGACTGCGAGTGCGAGGTCGGCCAGCCCCTGCGGGGGGTCGACCTGGGCAACGCCGATCTGGGCTCGGATCGGCGCGGCGCGCTGACGGAATGGTCGGTGGCGCTGGGTTTGGCCTTGCGCGGCGCGGAAGCCAAGCGCCGGCTGAGGAAGATGGATCATGAGGGAAGTCGAGTTCCTGCCTGAGCACATTCGGCAGCGGCGTGCCCGCCACCGCCGACTCCGCCGGCAGGGGTATCTGCTGGCGGCCTGTATGGCGGCGATGGGTGTGCTTACGTACGTGAACGCCGCCCGAATCGGCCAGGCCCGGGGGGAGTTGGCGGCGCTGGACGAACGCGCCGTGGCCGTGAACAGCCAGATCCAGATTATTGACGTGCTGGAAAGGCAGATGGCCGATTTGCTGATCAAAAAGCGGATCGACGACGAACTCGGCAGCCGGACGGACTGCACGGCCGTGCTGGCCGAACTGTGCCGCATCACCCCGCCGAACGTGTCCCTGGTCTCGTTGGAAATGAGCGCCGTGGAGGTGCCGGTCAAGGAGGACGCCGGTTCGGCTTCCTCCATCCATCGCTCCAGCCGGGCCCGCGGCGCGGCCGGGGGACAAAAGCCCCTGCGAGCGGTTCGGCGGCTGCGCCTGGTGCTCACGGGCCTGGCCCCCACCGACGTGGACGTGGCCAACTTCATCGGGCAGCTGTCCGCCAGCTGGCTGTTCGAAGAGGTCAACATGGGATATGCCAGGAACGTCGGTTTCCGCGACCGGACGGCCCGCGAGTTTCAGGCCAGTTGTCATCTGGCCCGGTAGACGGGGCCCTGGGAGAAGCCGCGGCATGCGTGTTGCTCGAGAAAGCCTGATCGCCCTGGGAGTCCTGGCGGCGGCCACGGCCGGCTACGTGCTGGTGGCCTACCGCTGGCAGTCGTCCACGCTGGCGGAGCTTCGCACTCGGGCAACGCAGCGTGAGCGACGGTTGGCTGACGACGCGGCCAGGGCTTCTCGCGTGCCTCCGTTGATGCGCGAGGTGGAGGCGATGAAGCAGCGTTACAACAAGGACTGGGATCGCCGCCTGCCCAAGCGGAAGGAGCTGGCCGGCTTCCTGCGCGAGATCGCCTCCAACCTGGCGGAAGAGAACCTGCAGAACCAGATGATTGCCCCGGGCGCCCCGACGCGCGGCCAGTTGTACAACGTGCTGCCCATCACCATGAAGTTCGAGGGTGATTTCCTGTCGCTGGCGGGGTTTCTCAGGCGGGTGGACGGGATGACCCGGCTGACTCGGATCGAGCAGTTGAAGATTCAGCCGAAGACGGATTCGGGCAATCTCCAGATTGAGTTGGGCATGAACATCTACTTCACCGAGCAGTAGACAGGGCGGGCGAGATGGATGCCGAGAAGCGAAACATGGCCGACCTGAAAGGTCGTCTGACCGCGCAGCTCAAGCGCGACAAGAAGAAAACGGCCGTGCTGCTTGTGCTGCTTGTGGTCGGAGGCATCGTGGGCATCAGGGCCGTGCTCAAGCGCGGCGCGCCCGGCGCGGCTGCGGCCGCGGTGGTGTCCCAAGCGGCGCCCGGGCCGGCATCGTCCCAACAGGACGACGGCATGGACGGCCTGGCCTCGCGGCTGGGCATGAGTGCCCGCAACAGCGATGCCACGCGCCAGCAGTACTTGGCCAACCTGGATCGGACCATCGCCCGCGACCTGTTCAGGCCGAACCTGGCGTACTTTCCCCCGCGCCCGGGCAAGACCGTCGGCGGCGTTGCGGCGCCGGCCGAATCGGGTTGGTTCGGTGCCGTTCGCGAGCGGGTGCTGGAAAGGCAGCGGGCCCAGAGCGAGCACGTGGCCCGCGTGCGGGATGTGTGCCTGGAGGCCCAGAAGCTCTCGCTGACGAGCATCATGCTGGGCGGCATGCCGGCGGCGGTGATCAACGGCCGGGTCGTCCGCAAAGGCGAAATCATTGGCGGTTTCAGGCTCGAAAGCATCGGATCCAGCAAGTGCACGCTCAGCAAGGACGGCGTGCTGGTGGACCTGATGATGGAAAGGTAAGGGGCGCGTGTCCAGCCAGCGGGCGGCGGGCCCGCACGGCGAGGCTGAAAAGACGCGCCGGAGAATTTCAGAAAGCTTCGGAAGCGGATCCGCTCTGTGCGGACGGATCAAACCTAGTAAGGAGTAAATGTGATGAGAAGCAACGCATGGCTACGTACCGTCGGCCGGCTCGTCTGCTTGGCGGCGGGGCTCTGCCTGGGGCTGCCCAACGGGGCCGCGGCCCAGCAGCCCGCGACCACCCAGCCCGGCGCCGAGCCCGGCGTGAGCATCGACACTCGGGGCACGGTGGAACTGCACGTGCAAGGGGCAGACCTCCGACGCGTGTTGCAGTTGCTCAGCACGCAAAGCAAGACCAACATCATTGCCAGCAAGGCCGTGACGGGCACGGTGACGGCGGACTTGTACGGCGTGACCTTCGTCCAGGCCCTGGACGCGGTGCTCCGGTCGGCCGGCTTCCGCTACGCCCAGGAAGACAATTTCGTCTACGTCATGACCGACGCGGAGTGGCAGGCGTGGAAGGCCGGCAAGGTCAAGGTGGCGGTGAAGGTCTTCAAGCTCAACTACATCACCGCCGACATCGCCAAGACGCTGGTTGTCCCGGCCATGAGCCCTGACGGCACCGTCTCGGTCAGCCCGGCCGCCAAGATCGGCATCGGGTCCTCCTCCTCCGACGCGGGCGGCAACAACCTCGCCGTGGAAGACGTGATCGTGGTCAGAGACTACCCGGAGAACCTGGAAAAGATCACCGCCATCCTCCGCGACGTGGACGTCCGCCCCCTGCAGGTGCTGATTGAGGCCACCATTCTGGCGGCCACCCTCGACGAGGACAACGCCCTGGGCATCGATTTCAACGCCCTGGCCGGGGTGGACTTCCGGAGCCTGTCCACCACCAGCACCGGCATGACCAGCATCACGCCGGGGGCGGTGCCGGCCGACCAGTTTGACAAGGCCGGCGCCACCGTGCGCACGGATATGCTCGCGAAGTTTCCCCCCGGCGGCCTGACCATCGGGTTCATCTCCAACAACATCTCCGTCTTTATCCGGGCCCTGGAAAGCGTCACCGACGTTGTCGTCCTGGCCAATCCCAAGCTGCTGGTGGTGAACAAGCAGCGCGGCGAGGTCCTGGTCGGCGAGAAGAAGGGATACCTGACCACCACGTTTACCGAGACCACGGCCACGCAGACCGTGGAGTTCCTCGAAACGGGCACCCGGCTGCTGGTGCGTCCCTTCATCGGCGCGGACGGCTACGTTCGCCTGGAGCTGCACCCGGAGGATTCCGAAGGTGACGTGGTCGTGACCGGCGAACTGGCCCTGCCCACCGAGTCCACCACGGAGGTGACCTCCAACGTCCTGGTCAAGGACGGGCATACCATCGTTATCGGCGGTCTGTTCAAGGAAAAGACCACCAACGCCCGCAGCCAGGTCCCGCTGCTGGGCAGCATCCCCGTGGCAGGTACCCTCTTCCGCAGCCGCGACGAGAAGACCGACCGGAAGGAGATCATCATCCTGATCACGCCGCACATCATCAAGCAGCCGGCCGATGAGATCGTCTCCCAGCAGTTGAAAGACGATGCGACACGGGCCCGGCTGGGGGCGCGGCAGGGGCTGATGTGGTTCGGTC
Source organism: Phycisphaerae bacterium SM23_33 (assembly GCA_001303665.1). Taxonomy (GTDB): domain Bacteria; phylum Planctomycetota; class Phycisphaerae; order SM23-33; family SM23-33; genus SM23-33. Next base: position 15,283 of record LJUF01000013.1, read on the forward strand.
GGGACCGCCTTGCCCAGACGCACATGCGCTGGGCTCGGGAACACCTCAGCCGCGGCGAGCACAGCAAGGCGCTGTGGAACGTGAACATGGCCCTTTCGATGTCGCCCAGGATGGATGAGGCCGCGCGGCTGAAGGAGCGGCTGACGAAGCAGGCGATCTGGGCTCAGGAGTCGCGCATCTCCGGTGTTGATTTCATCATGGAGCGGATGGTCCTTCAGGAGCTCGGCCTGCCGGTGGAAAAGATCGTGATGCCATACAAACCCCGCAACGGCATGAAGCTCGACAAGAGCGTTCGGGACGCGCTGGGTATCGGGCCTCGTCCCGAACTGCCGTTGGAAGGCCCGGGCAAGTCCGATCCGCCCGGCGAGGCCCCCACGACAATGCCCGCCGTCGGCACACCCGAACAGCTGGAGAAGTAGCGGAGGTTTTTTTTCCGAACGGGTGTCAAGCTGCGGGAAATGCGAAGCTTGGGCAACGAACGAAAGGGGATTGGCCATGAAGAAGTTGATCATGCTTGTCCTTGTCGCGGTGATCATCGGCGGGTGCGGTGTTGACAACCAGAGTCAACAGAGAGTCGAGGCCTACCAGCGCTATCATCAGGCCCGCGCCCAGGCCATCACCAGCGTGGGGAGTGAGCATCTCAAGGTCGGCGACCTGGACAAGGCCGGTTCCAGCGCCGGCGAAGCCCTGGCGCTGGACAAGGATTCTGTTTCCGCCCGGATTCTCCTGGGCAAGGTCCTGTTGGAGAAGGGCAGGTACGCCGAGGCCGCCGAGCAGCTCCGCCAGGCCGAGACGAGCGCGCCCGAGAACGCGGAGATACCTTACCTGCTGGGCGTGGCCCTGGAAAAGCGCGGCGAGTACGCCGAGGCCTTGAATGCCTACCAGAAGGCGCGGGCCCTGGATCCTGTCAATGAGGCCTACGTAACCGCTTCGGCCGAGGCGTTGACGGCCTGGGGCAAGCCCCAGCTGGCGCTGGAGCTTCTGGAGACCCGGCTGGAGCGGACGGAAGGGAATGCTTCGATGCTGGCCCTTGCCGGCGAACTGGCCATGCTGGTGGCGGAGCCGGTCAAGGCCGCCCGCTTCTACCAGCACTGCCTGGACGCCAACGCCGCCGACTGGGCGGCCCGGGAAGGCTTGGCCAAGGCCTATTTCTTCGCCGGCCAGTACGTTGAGTCGCTGGAGACCCTGAAGCAGTTGGCCGCCCAGCCCGCCTACTGCGACAAGGCCTCCTGGGTGTACATCGTGATCGGTGATTGTCACATGGCCTTGGACCGGCCGCGCGACGCCTGCCTGGCCTACGAGACGGCCAGCCGGATTGAGCCCGCCGATGTGCCGGTTTGGGTTGCGCTGGCCAAAGCCCGTATGGCGGCTGATGACGCAAAGCGGGCGGCGTCGGCCGCCAGGCAGGCGCTGGCGCTGGAACAGGACTGTGCCGACGCCAAACTCGTGTTGGCTTGGGCGATGCTGTCCCAGGGCAACTCCGGCGATGCCGCCAAGATCCTGGCTGAGGAAGCAAAGAAAGACCCCGAGGACGCCACCCTCCTGTGCATGCTCGGACGCTGCTACGCCTCGATGGGGCGCAAGGACCGGGCGGTGAGCTGTTACGTCCAGGCCTTGCGCTGCGACCCGGGCCACCGTTTGGCCAAGACGCTGCTTGCGACCACCGGGCTTGAGGGCGACAGGCCGCGTTGAAGCGATCAGCACGGAGCGGAGGACCGTGACGACGGCAAGGCGACTGGAACTGGTGAGCGTCGCGGTGGTGTCCCTGGGCGCCAGCGCCGCCTACTACACCATGGTGATGGCCCTGCGCGGGCACGCGGTGCACGCCCGCGGGCTGGGCCATCTCCTGTTGGGCCTGGTGGCGGCGCTGATGGCCCTGCTGCTGGTGCTGTTCTGGCGGAAGGTCAACTACGCCGCCCGTAGCATCGCCGGGCAGCTGGAGCGGATGGCCCACACGCGGCAGGTCGGCCTGGTCATGACCGAGCAGTGCCAGGCCCTGGACCAGATCACCCAGCCGCTCAACAGCCTGCTGACCGCGGTCCGGGAGGAGATGGACCAACTCCAGGCCGACAGCCGGGAACTGGAGATCCGCTCCCGCATTGCCGAAGCGGAGAAGAACCGCACCGAGGCGATTATCTTCTCCATCTCCGACGCCGTGGTGGCGACCAACCGCTTCGACGAGCTGATCCTGGCCAACCAGGCCGCCGAGAGGCTGCTGGGCTTCAAGCTGGCTCACAGCCTGCGGAAGAACATCGACCACATCCTGGACGACGGCGCGCTGGTGCGGCTGATCCGCGAGACTCGCAGCGGCCAGCGCGGTCTCACCCGGAAGGTGGTCGAGCACAGCATCGACGAGAAGGGGCACTCCCGCACCTTCAACGTGATCCTGTCCTGCGTGACGGCCCCCCAGGGGGAGGCCTCGGGCGTGGTGGCGGTGCTCCACGACATCACCCGCGAAAGGGAAATCGCCAGGATGAAGACGGATTTCGTCTCCAATGTCTCGCACGAGCTGCGCACGCCGCTGTCGTGCATCAAGGCGTACGTGGAGATGCTGCTGGACGAAGAGGCCGGAAACCGGGACAGCCGGCGCGAGTTCTACCAGATCATCGCGGGCGAGGCGGACCGGCTGAATCGGCTGATCGACAACATCCTGAATATCTCCCAGATTGAGTCCGGCGCGATCCGCGTGCAGCGCGAGCCGCTGAGCCTGGCTGAAGTGGCCCGGGAGGTCCTGGACGTGGTCGCTCCCGAGGCCAAAACCAAGAACATTGCCCTGGTGGACCGGCTGGCGGCGAACTGCCGCCGTGTCGAGGCCGACCAGGACATGATCTCCCAGGCCCTGCTGAACCTGACCGGCAACGCCATCAAGTACACCCCCGAAGGCGGCCAGGTGACCGTCTCCACCGGCGTGGACGAGCACCGAGGCGTGGCCGTCTGTCAGGTGGCCGACACGGGCGTGGGCATCAGCCCCGAGGAGCTGCCCCACGTGTTCGACAAGTTCTATCGCGGCAGCGGGCATGCCAGGATTGCCAAGGGAACCGGGCTGGGGCTGACCCTGGTGAAGCACATTGTCGAGACCGTGCACGGGGGCAAGCTCTTTGTCGCCAGCGAGTTGGGCAAAGGCAGCACGTTCGCCTTCGAGCTGCCGCTTGTGGAATAGGAGTCGGGACGTGGGCGGAAAGATCCTGGTAGCCGACGACGAGGCCCACATTCTTCACATTGTCTCGTTGAAGCTGGCCAAGGCCGGCTACGAGGTCGTGACGGCCATCGACGGCGAGGAGGCGCTGGAGCTGTGCCTGGCCGAGCGGCCCGACTTGTTGATTACCGATTTCCAGATGCCGTACCTGACGGGATTGGAGTTGTGCCAGAGGCTCAGCCGACACGACAAGACCAAGGACATTCCGGTGCTGGTGCTCACCGCCCGGGGGTTTGAGATACAGCCGCACAAGATGGCCGGCGCCAACATCGTGGGTGTGCTGTCCAAGCCGTTCAGCCCGCGCGAGGTGCTGGCCAAAGTCCAGGCGCTCATGGGGCAGACCGACTCACAGAAACCGGGGGAATCAGCCTGATGCAGAAGTCTGCCGTTT
>LJUF01000253.1 GCA_001303665.1 Phycisphaerae bacterium SM23_33
CCCGACGGGCAACATCGTGGTCTGCACCGCCTGCCGCTCGCCCGACGCCCCGACCACCAAGGGCAGCTACCAGCCGCGCTACGGCGGCGGTGCGTCGGACGTGCTGCTGGGCAAGCTCGCTGCCGACGGCGGGAAGTTCCTCTGGTGCACCTACGTCGGCGGGCGCGGCGAGGACTGGCCGCGCGGCGGCACCGCCCTCGACAACCAGGGCAACGTCATCGTCGTGGGGAGGAACACCTCCCCCGACTTCCCGGGCACGGAGGGCGTCATCCGGCCGAAGCCCCGTGACGACAAGGGCGACGCCATGATCGTGAAGGTCTCCGGCGACGGCCGCAGGCTGATCTGGGCCACGCTGCTGGGCGGCAGCGACTGGGACGGCCTGATGGGCGCCCGCGTGGATAAGGCCGGCAACATCTACGTGGCCGGGCACACCCGCTCGCGCGACCTGCCCGTCAGCGAAGGCGCCGCCCAGCCCAGGCCGGGCAAGGAATCCGACGTGTTCCTGGCCTGCATCACGCCCGACGCCAGAAAGATCCGCTACTGCACCTACCTGGGCGGGGACGGGAACGAGTTCGCGGAGCATCGCCCCGCCCTGCTGGAAGACGGCAGCTTCCTGCTGAGCGGGGTGACCGGCTCGAGCGACTTCCCCACTACCGAAGGCGCTTACCAGCGCAAGCGGAAGGGCCGCACCGACGGCTTCGTGGTGAAGCTCTCCCCGGACGGCAGGAAGTTCAGCTTCTGCACGCTGCTGGGCGGCAGCCAAGGGGAGTTCTTCCTCATGCCGACCGCCGGCCCGGGCGGCAACATCTACGTGGTCGGCACCACCGGCTCGAAGGACTTCCCCGTGACGGCCGGAGCCCTGCAGCGGACCTTCGGCGGCGGAAGCAACGACGCCGTGCTGGCCGTCCTCAGCGGCGACGGCTCGCGGCTGGTGTACGCCAGCTACATCGGCGGGTCCGGCGACGACCTCATCCGCGGCCTGGCCGTCACGAAGAGCGGAGAGGTTTACCTGGCCGGCAACACCAACTCCGACGACCTGCCGTTCATCAGCCGCGGCGCCGTCCAGCCGAAGCGCAAGGGCGGCCACGACGGCATCATCATCAAGCTGGTGCCGTTGCGGTGAGGCCCGAGCCCTCACGCCCGGCGGCGGGGGTGTGGGTCGGCCGATAGGCCCAGCGCTTCAGGCGGACGGTGAGCCGGGCCAGCGCCCCGGGGGGCAGCTCCAGGCCGGCGCGGCGGTCGCCGACCTTCCGCCCGGATATGTCCTCGATGCGGTGCTGGCCGTAGTGGCCGCCGGTGAGGATCAGCCGGGCGGCCTGCGGGCCGGCGTTGTACAGCTCCAGCTTCACCGCGTCGGCGGTGACGGAGCGGACCAGGGCGGCCACGCCCTCGGGCAGCCCCGGCGAGCCGTCCGGGCGGAAGTAGCGAATCGGCGCGTTGACCACCCCGCCGGTCCGGCCGTTGTCGTAGCCGGCCGACCAGTAGTTGCCGTCCACGAAGGGAAAGCCGGCATAGCCCGTACCGTACCCCGGCGAGTAGCGCTTCAGCTCGTCGCCGGTGGTGGGCTGGCGCGCCCAGCTTCGGGTGCGCTCCAGGCGCCGCCGGGCCTGGCGGGCGCCCGCCTGGAAGCGGTCAACGGCGGCCTGGTCGGTGACGCCGCCGAAGTACAGGGCCTTTCCGTAATCGGAGCCGGCCGCCTTGACCCAGCCCGCCGATTCGTCCGACCAGGTCAGATCGTACATCCGCTCCAGGATGTGGGTGATCTGATACGCCCGCCTCTGCGCGAGCCTGTCGCCGGTCCGCCAGGTCTTGCCGTCGAAGACCGAGGCCGGCTGCCCGTTCTCGCCGTGCTTGAACAGCTCCCGGACGGTGGACGCCAGCCCGCTGAGATGGTCGGTCCTGCCACCCGTCAGCAGCACCGACATGGTCGCCCAGGAATGCCAGCCGCGCTGGGCGACGCCGGGGATGCCCCACTCGTCGTAGCCGAAGGGCTCGCCCCACCACTGCTGGGGGATGGACCCGTCCGTGCGGACGATGCAGGGCAGCACGCCGCCGTTGCGGGCGGCGATCCGGTTCCAGGCCTCGCCGAAGCGCAGGATGGCCCGGCGGTACTTCTCCTGGCCGGTGTGGACCCAGGCGTGGAACCAGGTGTTCAGATAGACGAAGTCGTGCGTGGAGCACCGGCCCCAGTGGCCCGGCATCTTGCTGCCGCCGGCGTTGTTGAGCCACAGCGACTTGAACAGGCCGGTCTTCTCGTCCTGGGCGGCGAGGAAGTGGTCGGCCATGATGCGGTTCTGCTCGTGCAGCTCCGCGTCCTGGGGGGCAAGCTCGATCGCGCCCCAGAGTTGCTGCAGCAGCTCGCCGGCGTGCTCGGCGTCGTAGCCGCCCATGTAGTACCCCCTGCGGAAGCCGTGCCCGACCTTGCCGAGCTGGGTGTAGATGCCCTTCCAACTGCTGACGTAGGCCTTGCGGACCGCCTCGTCGCCCACCAGAAACAGGTACCGGTCCCAGACGGCGATGCCCTCGGCGATGTCGTCGGCCGTCCCCCAGTTCGTCACCGGCACGATCAGGAAGCCCGTTTCCGCCTGCACGCCGCGGGCCAGGAAGGCCTGGAAGGCCTCCCGATAGGCGGCGAACATCTCCAGCTCAGCCCGGGCCCAGGCGGGCGCCTCGGCCGGCGTGCCGGCGGTGAGCTGCACGAGCCCTTCCGTCGCGGCGGGCTTGTGAGCATCCAGGCAGCCGGCCGCCATCGCAAGGGCCAGCAGTCCGCAGACCAGCAGCGACCCCGCCCGCCGCCTGGGGCGGACGGCCGCAGCGCCTGAATTGCCGCACGCAAACGGACAGCGCGTACTCGCCTTCACCATCACTGACGGTCTCCTTGCCGGTGCATTGCCCACACGAAGCCTTGCCGCCGACCGGCCCGGCCCGGGTGCGGGGATTCTCGCCCACAACAGGGACCGCCGGCAAGCTCGAAAGGGCGCGGCTCACTGCGACGGGCGGATCCACACTCCCCAGGCGTCGTCGGCCCGGGCGGGAAAGGCCGGCAGCAGGCCGGCTTCGACCAGCGCGGCCGCCGTGTGGGCGTACCCCATGTGGAACAGCATGCAGAGGTAGTCCGGCCGCGAGCATTTCGCGAAGCTGCACCGGACAAGGCGGTCTTCGAGCAAGTCCACGTTTGCCGAGAAGGCCTCCGCCAGCCGTCGGGAGACGGGCACGCACAGCTTCCGGATGCTCTGCATCGCGGCCGAGTCGAGAACCGGTATCACAATGGCCCCCTGGCCGGGAAGCGCCCGCTCCACCCTCGGGGAATGGATCAGTGAAATCAAAAGTTCCCCGAAGAGGCGATTGGTGTTGACCCCGAAACCGTACGTCCCGTCGCTGCGGGCGGTCCGACCCCAGAAGAAGTAGTGCCCGCCGCCGGCGCGGGCCGGCGGGCTGCCCAGGATGCCCTTGTGCAGCTCCTCAAGCGTGCCCACGTCCAGCGTGTGGGCGCAAAGCAGGATCGTCAGCAGATAGTCGGAGGGCACCCCGCCCCGGCCGGACAGGGCCTCGGCCAGCTCCCGATACTCGCCGATGCGGCCCGCGACGACCGCGGCGGCCTGCTGGCCTACCTGAGAGAACCAGGTGGCCAGCTCGGACTCGTCCTCATCGGTGAACACGGGAACGAGCGGGCTCACATTTCCCCGGTCAATCTTCACGAACCCGGGCGCCTGCCACTCCTGGACTCGCCGCCGCTGCTCCGCCGCCAGCTCATCGAGGGCCGCGCCGCCCGGGTAGATGCGCTCGTACAGGGCGCAGGCGGCGTCGTCCGGGAACCAGCGCTGCCAGTTGCCGCTGCCGGCCATGCTGAAACTGATCTTGGGCATGCTGTGTCGCCCCTGGGATTACCGCCTGACCGGCCACCTTCGGGCACGGCTTCAAAGGCCGGGCCGACAGTCTATCCCGGCATTGGCCGGATCGCAACCTCGGCAGCGGCGGTCACGTGGCGGGCTGGCCGCCCTCGAGGCCACGGGACAGAGACTTTTCACTGGCGATAAGCCGCAGTATCATTCGTTTCGCCCGCCGCGCAGCGACGCAGGGCGTTGGCGTTGCAGCCGCCGGAGTCAATTCACGCAGGGTGAGGAGTTGCGATGATGGCCAGGAAAGCAGAGCCAAGCCGCGGGCCCCGACTGTCGGCCCAACGGCTGGTCAAGATGGCGCGGGAGCGCGGCGCCCTGGCGGCGAAGGCCGTCTCGCCGTCGGACGTTCAGACGGGCGAGTGGGTCCGCTGGAAATGCCAGTTCGGCTGCGGCGGCTTCGGCAGCAGCCTCGTCTGCCCGCCGCACAGCCCCACCCCCGGCGAGACCCGCCGGATGTTGGACGGCTACAAGCGGGCCGTCCTGTTCGAGTCCCCGCCCGGCCAGGCCAAGAGCATCGCCGCCGAGCTGGAGCGGGAGCTGTTCCTGGCCGGCTACTACAAGGCCTTCGGCCTGGGCGCGGGGCCTTGCCCGCTGTGCGAGACGTGCACCTTCGAGGACGGCTGCCGGCATCCCCGACAGGCCCGGCCGGCCATGGAAGCCTGCGGCATTGACGTCTACGCCACCGTCCGCAAACAGGGTTTCACCATCAACGTGGTCCGCACCCAGCGCGACCCCCAGCACTACTTCGGCCTGGTGCTGGTCGAATGAGGCGCAGGCCCCGGTTGGTCCGTCCGCCCCGACCCGACAGGGCAGACCCCGAAGGGTATGGCCCGGCCTCTCAGACGGCCCTTCTCCACCAACAGCCGGGGACCCGGGCGGCTGCCCCCGAGAAGAATCCGCCCATCTCAGGTGTTCACCCGATTGACACGGATGTAAATGTCGTGTAATATACGGAGGCGTCGGGGACAATCCCGAGTAGTCGAAGGTCAGTTCCGTGGCCCAGGGACAAGCTGAGTCGCTCTGCGGTTGCGTGGCGCGCTGAGGGAACAGGGCTGCTTTCCGACGCGTCGGGATGCCGTGAGTGGCACCTTGGAGCCCGGGCGATCGGGTTGGCGGCCAGGGTCTTCGCGGCCGAAGCGTAGCAGCGGCGTTAAGGGCAACCAGAGGAAAGGAAGGGGACGGCCATGCATCCAGGAAAGAACAAGCCTGGGAGTGAAAGCAGAGGCGCCAAGGCCGGTGTCGGGCGGGGCGGGCGAGGCAGGATGATGTGGGCGGCGGGTCTGGCCGCCCTTGCGATAGGTGCCTTCCCGTCAATGGCGGGGGGCGATCCAATCATACAGATCACAGTCACGAACGTGGGCGACGGAGTGTACGCCTTCCAGTTCACCATTGACTGCAACGACGGCCTCCTGGAGCCGGTCCGGGTGGAAATGACCTATTTCGCGTGCGGCGGGCAGATTCAGAACACCAAGGCCTTCGGCGCCATCGACGTTAACTACGAGCCCGATGCCGACACCTATGATCCCCTCGACCCCAACTACCACAAGGTCTCGGACTCCTGGATCAATG
>LJUF01000254.1 GCA_001303665.1 Phycisphaerae bacterium SM23_33
AATCGACATGGATTCGGTCGTTGGGGGCGGCCAGCCCCAGCCGCTCGGCGTCGCCGGCCTTCAGCTCGCCCACGGCGACGAACACGGCGTCGAAGTCCCTCTTCAGGTCCGCGACCGAGACGTCGCGGCCGACGCGGGTGCTCAGCCGGAACTCCGCCCCGAGCCGCCGGATGACATCGATCTCCGCGTCCAGGACGTCGCGGGGCAGGCGGTCGGCCGGCACGCCGCGGCGGAGCATGCCGCCGGGCCGGTCGTGCTCATCGAACAGCACGCAGCCGTGGCCGTGTTGGAGCAGGTAGAACGCGGCGGCCAGGCCGGCCGGGCCGGCCCCCACCACGGCCACCTTCCTGCCGGTGTCGGCCTGGCGCGGCGGCAGGTAGGGGCTCTCGCCGGTGAGGTCCGCGTCGGCGGCCCAGCGCTTCAGCAGCATGATGGAGACGGGGCCGTCATGCTGGCCGCGGCGGCAGCCCTTCTCGCAGGGGGCCGGGCAGATCCGCCCCAGCACCGCCGGCAGGGCGATGTGCCGCTTGACCGTGGCGACGGCGTCGGCCGTGCGGCCGGCGGCGATCTGGCGGATCATCAGCGGGATGTCCATCCCGGCCGGGCAGATGCACTGGCACGGGCCCATGCAGTCGCCCAGGTGGTCGCTCAGCAGAAGCTCCAAGGCCGTCCGGCGGGCCTGGTGGACTGCCGGCGTTTCGCTCTCCACCCGCATGCCCTCCTGGGCCGGCGTGGCGCAGGATGGGGTCAGCGCCTCCTGGCCGTTGACCCTCACCACGCACACCATGCACGAGGTGCCGGCCGGATGACCTTCCAGGAAGCACAGCGCGGGTATGTCCACGCCGGCCTTCCTGGCGGCGTCCAGGATGGTCGCCCCTTCGGGGACCTGGACCTCGCGATTGTCTATGCTCAGCCTGGGCATGTGTTCACCGCGGAGAACGCAGAGCCCGCAGAGGGACCCTTTTTGAAACTCGTTTATTACTCATCATGACAGCCTTGCACTTGGCCGGCCGGGCGATTCTGCGTACGCCACGAGTTCATGCTGCCTCTGCTTCTTCTTCCTTTTCTGAAAATCTTTTCCCTCTGCGTCCCCGCAGGGGCCCTTCGGGCCTCTGCGTGCTCTGCGGTTAGGTCACTTCACGACCACCGCCTCGGCGGGGCAGGTCTGCTTGCAGGTGCCGCAGCGGATGCACTTCTCCATGTCGATCTCATGCTTTTCGTAGGGCTTCATGGCGATGGCGTCGGCCGGGCAGTGCTGGGCGCACAGCGTGCAGCCGATGCAGTCGTCGGTGATCTCGTAGGTAATCAGGGCCTTGCACACGCCGGCGGGGCAGCGGCCGGCCAGGTGGGCCTCGTATTCGTCCCGGAAGTATCGCAGCGTGGAGAGGACGGGGTTGGGGGCGGTCTTACCCAGCCCGCACAGGCTGGAGGTCTTGACCATCCCGGCCAGCTCCTCGAGCTGCTGGAGGTCGCCGGGGCGGGCCTGGCCCCCGCACAGCCGGTTCATGATCTCCAGCATCCGCCGGGTGCCGACGCGGCAGGGGGTGCACTTTCCGCAGGACTGGTCCTGGGTGAACTCCAGGAAGAAGCGGGCGATGTCCACCATGCAGTCGTCCTCGTCCAGGACGACCAGCCCGCCGGAGCCCATGATGGCCCCGGCGGCGGTGAGGGCCTCGTAGTCCACGGGCGTGTCGGCCAGGGCGGCGGGGACGCAGCCGCCGGAGGGCCCGCCGACCTGCACGGCCTTGAAGCGTTTGCCGCCGGCGACGCCGCCGCCGACGTCCTGGACGATGCGGCGGAGGCTGACGCCCATGGGCACCTCGATGAGCCCGCCCCGGGCCACCTTGCCGGCCAGGGCGAAGACCTTGGTGCCCTTGCTGTGGGCGGTGCCCATCGCGGCCAGTGCCTCGGCCCCGTTGCGGATGATCCACGGGACGGTGGCGTAGGTCTCCACGTTGTTGACCAGCGTGGGCCGGCCCCACAGGCCGGAATCGGCCGGGTAGGGCGGCCGAAGCCGCGGCATGCCCCGCCGCCCCTCGATGGAGGCCAGCAGGGCGGTCTCCTCGCCGCAGACGAAGGCCCCGGCCCCCTCCATGATCTGGAGCTCCAGCCGGAAGCCGCTGTCGAGGATGCCCTCGCCGAGGAAGCCGCGCCGGCCGCAGCGGTCCAGGGCCTGGCGGACCCGCTCGACGGCCAGGGGGTACTCGGCCCGGATGTAGAAGTGGCCGTGCTCGGCGCCCACGGCGTAGGCGGCGATGGCCATGCCCTCGATGATGCGGTAGGGGTAAGACTCCAGCAGCATGCGGTCCATGAAGGCCCCGGGGTCGCCCTCGTCGGCGTTGCAGACGACGTACTTCTCCCGGCCGGGGGCTTCGCGGACCTGGGCCCACTTCAGCCCGGTCGGGTATCCCGCCCCGCCGCGGCCGCGGAGGCCGCTGCGCCGCACCTGCTCGATGACCTGCTGCGGCGAGAGCTGGCCCAGGCAGCGCCGCAGGCCCTGGAAGCCGTCGCGGGCGAGGTACTCGTCCAGGTCGGTCGGGTCGATCACACCGCAGTGCTCGGTGGCGACGTGCCGCTGCGGCCCCAGGAAGGCCGCCACCGGCGGGTCGCGGACCTCGATGGCATATCGCCTCACCGGCTGCCAGGTCTCGTCGGTCAGCAGCTTCTCCAGGCCGCGCGAGACGGCCGTGCCGATCCGCCGGGCCACGCCTCTGGGCCTCAGGTGCCGGAGCACGATGCCCCCGGCGTCGCCCGGCTGGACCCGGGCGTACAGGGCGGACCGCTCGCCGCCCCGCACGATCTCCACCAGCGGCGTCTGATGGCACATGCCGACGCAGCCGACGCGCTTGACCACCGCCCGGGCGCCCGTCCGGGCCAGGGCCTCTTCCAGCGCCTGCTGCACCCTCTGCGAGCCGCGGGCGACGCAGCAGGAGCCCAGGCCGATGCGGATTTCGGCCACGTCGGCCCCGGCCGGCGGGGGCCCGGCCGGCCGTCTCGCCGGCCGGCGGCGCTGAAGCTGGAGAAAGTCCCGCAGCACCTGCGGGACGGCCTCCCGCGTCATGTGCCCGTAGGTGACCTGCCCCACCTGCACCACCGGCGCCAGCGTGCAGCAGCCCAGGCAGGCCACCTTCTCCACGGTGAACAGCCCGTCCGCGGCGGTGTCCTCGCCCGGGGCGATGCCCAGGTGCTGCTGCAGCGCCTCGTGCACCAGGGCCGCGCCCTTGATGTGGCAGGCCGTGCCGTGGCAGACGCGGATGATGTGCCGCCCGACCGGGCGGTGCCGGAACTGGTCGTAGAAGCTCGACACGCCCGCAATCGCCGCCGGCGTGATCTCGGTGAGCTCGCAGACCCGCCGCAAGGCCTCCTGCGGCAGGTAGCCGTAGTGGCCCTGGATGGCCTGGAGGATGGGGATCAACTGTTTCTTTCCCCGCCCCAGCCGGCCGATCAGCTCGGCCACAAAGGACAGGTCCACGTCCGAGATTGTGTGCGTTTCGTTCACCGCGGAGATCGCAGACACAACCTTTCCAGAACTCGTTTACTCTCCGAACCGTTTTGCTCTCTGCGTCCCCGCAGGGGCCCTTCGGGTCTCCGCGGTGAGAGCTTCTACTTCCGACCGATACAGAACAGGTGCTTCTCGCCGCGGATGTAGATGCGCCCGTCCATGAAGGCGGGGCAGGTGTCGCAGTTCTCGCCCAGCTCGGCCTTGCCGATCTCCTCGTAGGCGTCGGCGGCGGCGACGATCCACGTCAGGCCGCCCTGGCTGATCAGGTAGATGCGCTCGCCGGCCAGGGAAGGGGAACAGTGGAACGTCGTTTCGAGCTCATGCTGCCAGAGCTTCTTTCCGTCCCCGGCGGCGTAGCAGGTCAGCAGCCCGTCGGAGGTCAGCAGGTACAGCCGCTTGCCGTCGCACAGGGGCGAGCAGATGTCGGGCAGGTCGGCCTGGGCGGTCCAGGCGACGTGGGTGGTGGTCACGTCGCCTGTGCCGTCCGGGCGGATGGCCACCAGCTCGGCCTCGGAGTTGACGGCGAAAACCAGCCCCGCCCCGTAGATCGGGGAGGGGGCCACGTCGCCGGCCATGCACTTGGCCCGCCAGATCTCCCTGCCGTCGGCGGGGTCGTAGGCGATCACCCACGGGTCGGCGGAGGGGATGAGCTGCCAGCCGCGGGGGGTCTCGGCCACGATGGGCGTGGCCCAGGAGTCGGGCACGTCCCGATCGGTGACCCAGGCGACGCGGCCGGTGGCGCCGTCCAGGGCGATGAGCTGCGACCTGGACCGCCCCTCCGCATCCATGTTCTGGTCGTACTGGACGATCAGGAGGTGGCGGTGCGTGGTGAGCGAGCTGGCGTAGCCGTAGTCGTTGTCGGGCAGGCCCAGCGACTTGGCCCAGAGCTGGCTGCCCCCGAAGTCGAAACAGGCCAGGTCGCCGTTGGCGAAGATGGCGTAGACGCGCCGGCCGTCCACCGCGGCCGTGGGGGCGGCAAAGCCGGCGCCCTCCTCGACCCTGGGTACCTCGCGGCTGCCGGCGGGGGTGCTGACCGGCCGGCGCCACAGCAGCTTGCCCGTGCCGGCGTCGAAGCAGTAGACCTCGCGCTGCTTTTCGGTGGCGCCGGTCAGGAACACGCGGTCGGCCCAGACTACCGGGGAGTTCTGGCCGGGCAAAGGCACCGGCGTCTTCCAGAGAATCCCTTCGCCCGTGCGGCCGTTCCAACTGGTGGGCACGTCGGCGTAGGCCGAGATGCCGGCCCCGCCGGGCCCGCGGAAACCGGGCCAGTTGTCGCTCATTTCCCCCGGCGAGGGCAAGGGAGGTTCAGCTTTCAGCAGATCGTCGAGGCTGCTGCGGGTGGTCGCGGCCAGGAGGATCGCCGCACAGGCCAGGGCGAGTCCCGCGGCGGCGGCGGACCAGCGGGCCAAGGCGGCCGCGCGGGCGTGCCGATCGGTGGTCGGGTCCTGGGGCTGCGGTGCGGGAAGCCTTTTCCGCAGCCCGGCGGCCAACTTCGCGCCGATCAGGCAGACCGCCGCCCCGCCCAGCAGCAGCCAGGCGCCGGTGGCGGCGAAGGAGCGGCGGCGGAAGTAGTCCAGGCGCAATTGCAGGTCGAGCCGGCGGATCCGCTGCTGGAGTTGCGGGTCGCCCGGGCGGCGGAACAGCTCCTGCTTCAGGGCGTTGAGCTGGTCGGAGTCGCGCAGGTCCGCGCCCCGCATCCTGGCGAAGTTGAAGCCCAGCAGGGCACAGACGATCAGCGAGAAGGCGCCGGCCACCGCGGCCGTCGCCCAGGCCACGCCCAGCCCCTCCGCCCGGGCCGAGTTGTCCGCCGCGCCGCTCATACCTCGATCCTGGGAGCCTTGGCCCCGGCTTGCTTCAGCCGCAGGCGTTCCCGCGGGCAGGACAGGAAGCAGCGCCCGCAGGAGACGCAGGCGGCGC
>LJUF01000255.1 GCA_001303665.1 Phycisphaerae bacterium SM23_33
AGCTGGAAGCCAAGCTGGCGGCGTACTGCGGTTGCGCCGCGGCGGTGGGCGTCTCCAGCGGCACCGACGCGCTGCTGATGAGCCTGATGGCCCTGGGGATCGGCCCGGGCGATGAGGTGATCGTCCCGACGTTCACCTTCTTCGCCACCGCCGGCAGCGTCTGGCGGGCCGGCGCCAGGCCTGTGTTCGTGGACATCCAGCCCGACACGCTCAACATCGACCCGGCCGGGATTGCCCAGGCCATCACCGAGAGGACCAGAGCCGTCATCCCCGTTCACCTGTTCGGCCAGCCGGCGGAGATGGATGAGATCATGGCCGCGGCCGACGAGCACGAGCTGTTCGTGATCGAGGACGCCGCCCAGGCCATCGGCGCCACCTACAAGGGCCGAAAGGCCGGCTCCATCGGAACCGTCGGGTGCCTGAGCTTCTATCCCACCAAGAACCTCGGCGGCTTCGGCGACGGGGGAATGGTCCTCACGCAGGACCGCGACCTGGCCGAGAGGCTGGAGATCCACCGCAACCACGGGCAAGGCCGCTCCTACATCCACAAGGTTGTCGGCGGGAACTTCCGCATGGACTCGATCGTGGCGGCCTCGCTGACGGTGAAGCTGCCGCACCTGGAGGCCTGGTCGGCCCGGCGCCGCCAGAACGCCGCCCGCTACGACGAGCTGCTCGCCGACGTGGACGAGGTCGTCACGCCGACCATCCGCCCCTACAACGTGGCGATCTTCCACCAGTACGTCCTCCGCACGCCGCGGCGCGACGAGCTGCGGGCGTTCCTCGCCGATCAAGGCATCGCCACGGGCGTATACTACCCGCTGAGCCTGCACGAGCAGGAATGCTTTGCCGCCCTGGGCTACCAGCGCGGCGACTTCCCCGTGTCGGAACGGGCGGCCGGCGAGTGCCTGGCCCTGCCGATCTATCCGGAGCTTACCGACGAACAGATCAGCTACGTGGCCGGGAAGATCAAGGACTTCTTCGCCTCGTAGCGCCGCGGGGCGCCCGGGCGACCGAAGGGCTGAGGCTGCCGGGGCCGGCGCGAGCCCGTGGGTCGCCGCCGGTATCCGGGCCTTCGGAGATCCGTTGCTCGCGGCGGCCGGAGCCGGGCGCGTTGTGCCCCGGCTGCGAGGTGGCAGTGTGCAGATCGTCCGTTCGTAGCGCCGCCGTCAGGCGGTTCTTGCAAGTCGATGCCCTTACGGGCACACTACGAACGCACCACGCAACCGGCTTCGGCGGTCAAGACAGGCCTTGACCTGCTGAGAATGCAGTGGTACAAGGAACAGGTTATGCGGTCCACGGCGGTGTTGACGACGACGATCGGGAACTACCCCAAGAGGTCGGGGAAGGTCCGCGACATCTACGAGCTGCCGGAGGCGCTGCTGCTGGTGGCCACCGATCGGATCAGCGCCTACGACGTAGTCATGCCCAACGGCATCCCCGACAAGGGGCGGGTGCTGACGCAGATCAGCGCCTTCTGGATGGACCTGCTTTCCGACGTGACGCCGCACCACATGCTCTCCACCGACCTGGAAGACCTGCCGGAAGACTGCCGCACCGAGGAGATCGAGGGCAGGTTCATGCTCTGCCGAAAGGCCGAGGTCGTGCCGGTGGAGTGTGTGGTGCGGGGGTATCTGGCCGGCAGCGGGTGGCGGGAGTACAAGGAGAGCCAGTCGATCTGCGGCGTGGAGCTTCCGGCCAAGCTCAAGCAGGCCTCGGAGCTGCCCGAACCGATCTTCACCCCCGCCACCAAGGCCGAATCCGGCCACGACGAGAACATCTCCTTCGAGAGGGCTTGCGAAATTGCCGGCCGGGACCTCATGACCGAGATCCGCGATCGATCCACCCGTCTCTATCGCCGCGCGCAGGCCTACGCTGCCGAGCACGGAATCCTCGTCGCCGACACGAAGTTCGAGTGGGGAATCGACCCCGACGGCACCCTCATGCTGATCGATGAAGTGCTTACGCCCGACTCGTCCCGCTTCTGGCCGGCCGACCAGTACAAGCCCGGACGCGATCAGCCCAGCTTCGACAAGCAGTTCGTCCGGGACTACCTGGACAAGATCAAGTTCGACCGCACTCCGCCGGCGCCGGCGCTGCCGGTGGAGATCGTCCAGAAGACGCGGGCCAAGTACATCGAGGCCTACACGCGTCTGACGGGCAAACAATTCCCCTGGGCTTGAGGCGTCAGCCCGGCGCCGGCGGGCGCCGCGAGCGGCGGCGATGGAAGGACGAACGAACCACGAGGCTCAATGGGCAAGTCCGCCTGGTCACCGTGGACAACCCGGACCTGAGGCGCGTGCAGGCGGCAGTCTGTACGGCCAAGTGAAGTGAGACTCCTCCCGCGGAGCGACAGTCATGGAGCTTGGTGGTGTGGGCGGTTCGGTACGGACGCAGCGGCTGATGGTCGCCGCCTTGGTGCTGATCATTGCGGGCTCGGTGGCCGTGGGCGTGTACAGCTGCCTGCATCCCGAGCAGGGCGCCTCGGTCCCGCCGAACGAGTTCCACTACAAGTGCGGCCTGTGCGGGCACGAGCTCGTCAAGACGCCTCAGGAGCTCGTCGCCGAAGCCGCCGGCGGCGAGGTGGTGGACGAGGAGGACCCGCGGTTCATGATCGGTTGTCCGGCCTGCAAGGGCAAGCGATGCTGCGGGCAGATGGTGAAGTGCCCCGAGTGCGGCAAGCACTTCGTGCCGTTCGAGTTCGTCAAGTCGAGCGCCGAGCCCAGGGCGGTGGCCCTGGGCAGGGCCAATAACGTCTGCCCGCGCTGCAAGACGGACCGCGTGGAGTGGTACCGCAAAGACTACGAAAGGCGAACGAAGAAGCCGCCGGACTGATTGCCGCCTTTGCTGGCACCGGCTGGCCGGTAGAATGCGGGCGGGTGCCCGTGCGGCGCAGGTGTGACGGCCCTGAGCCGAATGGAGAACTGGCGATGGCCAAGCAACGCGCGTTCACCCTGGTCGAGCTCCTGGTGATCCTGGCGATCATCGCGCTGCTGCTGAGCATACTGGCCCCCACGATTCAGCGCTCGTACGTGCTCGGCGAGCGGGTGACCTGCTTTTCCAACGTCGGCAAGCTGGGCCAGGCGTGGTTCTGCTTTACCAATGACAATCTCGGGATCATGCCTGGGGGGTATACCGGCTCGGGGAACTGGATCGGCAAGTACGAGAATTCCCGCGTGGCCGTCGAGGTCGGGCAGCTGTACCCGTACATCAAGACGGTGGGCGTATACCGGTGCCCCAGCGATACCAGCAATCACTGGTGGACCTACTCCATCAGCGGGCCGATGAACGGCGAGGAAAGAAGCTGGGGAAGCCACAAGGACGGCCAGGGCAAGCCCAAATACCTCTACACCAAGTTCATGGAGCTCGATGATCCCACCATGAGCCTGGTGTTCATGGAAGAGGACGACTACCGGTCCGGCGGGAACATGAACTCCTGGTTGACGAACCCCTTGGGTGATTCCCGCGAGGACCAGTGGATCGACTACGTGGTAGCGTGGCATGACGCCGGAGCGAACCTGGCCATGGCCGACGGCCACGCCGAGCATTGGCAGTGGGCGGATGAGAAGACGTGCACGTACCGGGCGTTCTACAGGAACGACCCGGACGGCCCGGACCTGAGACGGCTCCAGAAAGTGTACTGGCCGCGATCCGCCACGCGGCGCAATCCTTGACAGATTCCTCAGCCCCCGCTGCCAGCACGCCTGTAGCGGGCCAGGACATGCCCTTCCCGTGAGAATGCGTTTTCTTGATCGCGTTAGGGCCAAGCGGCTGCATCTGCCCGGCGGAGCGGGGGGGCCGTGGCGGCACGTCGTGATCGCGGGGCTGGGCCTGACCATCGTCATAGCCGGCGGGCTGGGGATCCGGACGTTGCTGCGGGGGTCCAGGCCGGGCCCGGCGGCCTCGACGTCCCAGGAGGCCGGAACCCCCCATGTGTGCCTCCAGTGCCGACACCAATTCCTCATGACGGCCGACGATTTCAGGAAGTTCATGGAATCGCTCGACCCCAAGGGCTCCGGCGATTCCCTCCTGGTCCACTGCCCCAAGTGCGGCGCCAGGCACAGCGGGTATCCGATGGCCCGGTGCCCCAAGTGCGGCAAACCCTACGTGCCCCACGGGATCGAGATCACCGCGAAGATCGTCCGCGGCGAGCCGGTGCCGTCGGATCTTCCCGATGTATGCCCGCACTGCAACAGCGACATCGCGGCCTACTGGAAGAGCCGGTCCCGACGGGGACAGAGGCAATAGCGCCAAATGCCGCTCCGTTCCAAGCCGCCGCCCCCGTCGGCGGCCGCATGCTGCAAAGCCGACCGCCCGAGGCGGCGCGGCAAGGACCCCGAAGCACCAACGCGGAAGAAAGCCGACTCATTTCCGGCTTGGCTATCGGCACCGAAGGGTTAGAATACGGATGTGGGGGCGGAGCGGCGCAGGTCTATTGTGCCTGAACCGGAAGGAGAACCGGCAATGGCCAGGCGGTGTGCGTTCACCTTGGTCGAGCTCCTGGTGATCCTCGCCGTGATCGCCCTGCTGCTGAGCATACTGGCCCCGACGATGCAGCGGGCATACACGCTCACCGAGCGGATCCAATGCGCGTCCAACATGAGCGAGATCTCCAACGCGTGGCTCAGCTATGCCAACGCCAACAACGGGCTGATCTGCGGCGGCTGGACCCGCTGCTCCTGGGACTGGATCTGGTGGCAAGGCGACCAGGACGACGCCCGCAGGGCGATCGAGCGGGGGGCGCTGTGGCCGTATACGTCCAAGGTCCTCGGCGTCTACCACTGCCCCAGCGACACCTCCGACCACCGCTGGACGTACGCGATCAGCGCCGTGATGAACGGCGAGCACACCCGGTACATCCGGTACAACCAGATCATCGATCCCACCGCCACGATGATGCTGATGGAGGAGGACGACTACCGGGGGTACAACACCAACTCGTGGATGACCAATTTCTCCGGCAACCAATGGATCGACTACGTGGTGGGCTGGCACGACGGCGGGGCGAACGTGGCTTTCTCCGACGGACACGTCGATCATTGGATATGGGAAGACCCCAGGAGCTACACCTGGCGCCAATTTGGTAAGAATCAGCCCGGGTCCGATCTGATGCGGCTTCAGAAGGTTTATTATCCGCGGTAGTGGCGTTTCCAGCCGGTCGGCTCTCTTGGTGCAGCCGGCGTCAGCGGCCAGTCGCACCGCACTCGCCGGCAGCGGATTGCCGGGTGTCCTGGGGATGGCCGCGGGCGGCGACACGGCCGGGCCTGTGAGCAAACGTCAAGTTGTCCCATGAAAGAATCGGCTCCTTCCTGCTCGGGCGCGATGCGCTTGGCGCTGTCTCTTGGGGGGCAGGGGCGCGTGCGGTACGTCGTGATGGCGGGGCTGCTGGTGATCATCTTCGAAGGAGTTCGACGGCTTCCTGACCACCCTGCGGTCGCGCGACCGGGCCTCCGCCAGCCTGGTGCACTGCCCCAAGTGCGGCGGAAAGCACTCGTGCGCCATGATGGTCCGCTGCCCCAACTGCGGGAAGCGGTACGTCCCGTACGGGGTCCAGAACGCGGTGAAGATTACCCGGGGCGAGCCGCCGCCGGCCGGCACGGTGGACGTCTGTCCGCACTGCAAGACGAACATCGCTGAGTATTGGCGGCGGCAAAGCAGGCGGTAAGCACGCCGCAATCCCCCGTTCCTACAGCCGGTACATCATCGTGTACAGGTTCCAGAAGATGTGCGCCCCGACGGCCACGCCGAAGCCGCGGAATACGAAGATCGCACCCAGGTACCATCCTGCCAGCGTGCGGAAGACGAAGGGGCCCCAGGGAAAGCTCGCCCAGGTCATCTGGGCCGCACTGAAGTGATACAGGCTGAACAGCGCCGCGCCCAGAACCACCGCCATCAACGAGCAGGCGCGCTGGTTCAGGCCGAACACGTCCACCAGCAACAGCAGCACCAGGCTGATGAACACCAGGCGGAAGATGAACTCCTCGTAGATGCCCGCGCCGATCGACACCAGGACCTCCTGAAAGATCAGCTGGGCCCTCGAGGCGGGCGCCGTGGCGGCCAAGCTCGCGATCACTCGCCCGGTGACGTGGCTGATGACGATCAGCGGGAGCATCTCGATCAGGGACTCCACGACCATCCCCGCCAGCACCTGGCCGCGCAGCTCGAAACGCAAGCGACGCCGCTGGGCCCAGTGCTGGCCCAGGAGCACCATCACGACGGCCAGTCCGGGCAGAAACCACCACGCCTCGGCCCCGAAGTAGCGCAGCAGGCTGGTGATGTCGCGGGGAGCCATCAGCCTGGTGCCGCAGAACAGCGCCCCCACGTGGAAGGTCAGCAGCAGCGGGAACACAAACACCAGGCTGTTCCAGGGCAGTTGGGTCTGATCGAAGTAGGTCTCGATCCTGCGAGGAAATGAGCGGCGCTTCCGTGGCATGGAGGCATTATGTCGGCCGGGGGTACCCCCCTCCAGAGAAAACTGCCCTCCGCGCTCGACCCCCGGCGATTCCTGTGTCCCCCTCAGGCGGACTCGCCTCAGGGAGCCCGCCGTCGCCCTCGGCGCCCTTGGGTGCGACCGCCGCAGCCCTGTCATCTTTGGCCGGGGGCGTCCGTCCCCGGCGGGGCGCCGAGCTTGAGGTAGTCCCTGATTGCTTCGACCGTGCCCGGCCCGATGCCGCGGACGCGGGCGAGGTCTTCGGCCGATCGGAATGCGGGGGAGGGGTGCTCGCGCCGGTAGGCGACAATCGCCCTCGCCCTGACCAGGCGGATGTTTGGAAGCCGCCGAAGGGAGGCGGCGCTGGCCGTGTTCGGGTCGATCTTCTCGGCCGCCAGGCTTACTCGGCGCGGGTCGGCCGAGCCGGCCGGATCGAATCGCGCCCGCTCCGGCAGCGCCGCCGGGACCAGGACCGCCGCGCCCACGACGCACAGCGCAACCAGCGGGCCAAGATCGTGGCGCCGCCACGACAGATCGTGCACTCGACCCGCTGGAGAAGCTGCAATGCCCATGACTCAACGGAATAAGACCGGTCCTCTTGGCCGCCGGAGCACCTACGTCCCTGACCGGAGGAGGCAAAGAGAACCGCCAACCACCACGAGGAGCTTTCCGCGGGCCGGAGGGAACCGCCGTCGGCCGATCACTCCTCCGGCAATCCCGGCGGCACAATTCTCTGGGCTGCCTCGCCAGCCTCGCCGCCCTCGGGACCCTCGGGTTCCTGCGGGGTCTCGCGGATCAGCTTGGTCTTGAAGCTGCGAAGCTCCCTGTAAGCCAGCTTGGGCTCCATGTCGTTGCGGCACAGCCCGCCGTGGGGGATGTAGTGTCCCTCGTAATCGGCCAGGTCGCGCCAGCAGATGGATTCCACAAACGGCTTGGAGATGGCGATCTTGTAGAAGGCGTGAAGCCACTCGGCCTGGAGCCTGGGGCTCCAGTGCTGGTGCCACAGGCCTGCCTTGGGCACGGGGGCCTGCCCTCCCCAGGCGTCCCAGGCATCCGGGGTAACGTCCGAGGGGACCTGGCAGGCGGTCACGTGGACCGGCTTGCCGAAGGAGACGAACTCATCCAACAGCGAGCTGACCTGCATCAGGTCGCGCACGTACAGCCCGTCCTGCGGGACGCCCATCAGCAGCTTCACGCCGAACGCATCGAACTTCACGCCGCTCTGGGCGGCCATGTCCGCGTACATCAGCGGAGGGATCGTTCGCTGGTTCCGGGCGTAGTATTCCCCCCACGGCATGGCCAGTTCGATCATGACTTGCCGGCGGGGCACGAGCTTCTTGACCAGCAGGCAGCACATTCGGGTCAGCTCCATGAGCTGCTCGAACGTCAGATTGAAGTTGTTGTACGCGTGAATGCCCGACACCACGTTCCACACGCCCACCTGCCGCTTGTACCGCTCGACGACCCGCTGGACGTGCTCGTAGATCATGTCCCGCAAGGACTCGTAGTCGTTTTCCCAGATGTACAGCCACTCGGGCAGGTGGGTGGGCTCGAAGCTCAGCAGGGGGCCGGCCTGGAGGGGCTTGCGCGCCACGGAGGCCCAGTTGACCCACGAGTCGATCTGGGCGTACTGGAGCTGGCGCTCCTTCGGCTCCACGTGCTTCCAGGGGATCGGCAGGCTGACGAAGTCGAAGATCTCCCGCAGACGTTCCTGGTATTCCTCGGAGGTGCTGAACAGGTCGACCATGCATCCGAAGCTGGGTCTCCAGTTCGCCCCGCCGGTGGCCATGCGGCGCTGGATGAAGATGTCCGCGTGGAACAGGGCCATCTTCTCGCCCAGCGTGACGCCCTCGGCCAGGGCCTGGTCTGCCAGGGCCGCCGCCGCCGACGGCTCCGACGCCTTCAGCGACGCGATGAACTTCTTCCGGATCGTACCGAACTCCTGGTTCAGCAGCTCGGCATCGGGGTAGTCGAACAGGCCCCAGTCCTCCCGCTTCTGCGCGATCCGCATCATCTGCGCCCGGGCCAGCTCCACGTTCAGGTTATAGGCCTTGCTCCGCTCGGGCAGCCGCGTCGTCGGAACCAGGAAGCGCCCCGCCGTGCCCGCCTCCCACATCAGCGCCAGGCCGCACGCACCCGGAATGCGCTTCATACACCGCACCTGCCCGTTGCCGGCGGCAAGGTCCGCGCGCAGCGGGATCGAGTCCTGCGCGAACATGTACGCGCCGGACAGGTCGATATCCTTGGCCGGGGCGCCGTTGCTGTACACGTCAAACCGCAGCATGCTCTGCCTCCGGCCTGCCTGCCGGTCGCCACGGGCCGCTCGATGCGGCGAGCAGACAGGCAGGGCCATCCGCATTGCCGGTCGGTGCCGACCCCAGGGCCCAAGCCCTACCCAATAGGATACTCTCGGCCGGTCTTTCTGGCTACCATGTGTTTGGCCGATCTGGCGCGTACGAGCCGGTTGTGTTGCGGGTGCGTCTCGAACCTGCCTGCCGACAGGCAGGGGTCGCAGTGCGCAGATCGTGCGTCTCTGGTATCGCCGTCAGGCGGCTCTCGCACGTCGATCCCGATGGATATCGGGACACTGCGAACGCACAACGCAGCCGGCTCGGCGTATACGGGCAAGCCGTCCTGGCCGATCTCGATCTCGGCCGGGTCCTCCTTGCCCAGATCGTACAGCTCCTCCCGCAGCACGCCGAGGATGGCGTTCAGCCGGCCGTGGACGCCGGGGAACACGTTGGGACGAGCCAGCCCGGTCTGGATGACGCCGCAGGCGCCGGGGTTGATCACGGCGGTGAGCCCGCCCGATTGAGCCACCAGCGCCCTGCCCGCCAATGCGACCATGCTTGTGCCTCTCCTGCGCCCTGGTGTCCTCGACAACAGCAAACGTCCCGCCATTATATTCGCCCGCGCCCGGCTGGCAATATCTCTCGGACGAGCGGCCTTGCCCCTTGCCGGTGTGTGTCGGCGGGCCTTGGCCGTGGCGGCCGGCGTATCGTAGGCGGAGGCCCGGTGTGAGCGTCGGCGCCCGGGCCGGTCGCCTTGACAGGTTCCCGGCGAGTCCACCCGAGGGCATGGGTCAGGCCAGCGCCATCGATGCTCCACGTATCCTGGTGATGTCTCGGAGCCTATCCGAAGCGGACAGCCGCTGCGCGCAGTTGATCGTGGCCGGCTGGCAGGTCGTCCGCGCCGTGGAGCAGGTCGAGGCCCTCACGGCCGTCAGATCCCAGGCCATCGACCTCGTCGTGCTGCACATGCCCGTGGACGAGACGGCGGACCTGGATCTGCCCAGCGTCCTCCGGAAGGTCTCGTCCGCGGCGTATCTGCCGGTGATGATCCTGACCGACGATCCGGCCGAGGAACAGTGCTGCGGCTTCCTCGACGGCGGCGCCGACGACGTGATCTGCCAGCAGACCTCGCCGGCGGAGATGGTCGCCCGCATCGGCGCGCTGCTGCGGATCAAGGAGCTTCACGACCAGTTGGCCGCCTCGCAGCTGGCCCTGCGGCGGGCCCTTCAGCGCGAACGAAAGCTCCTGGCCAAGCTCAAGCGCGACAACGCCCAGCTCCAAGCCCAGTGCACCACCGATCCATTGACCCACGTGCAGAACGTGCGAAGTTTCCGCGACCTCCTCGCCCACGAGTTCCGGATCGCCAAGCGCTACCACCAGAGCCTCAGCCTGCTCATGCTGGACGTGGACCACTTCAAGGTGGTCAACGACACCCACGGCCATCCCAGCGGCGACTACGTCCTGAAGGAGCTGGCCGTCATCCTGACCCGCTCGGTCCGTGAATCGGACGTGGTGGCGCGTACCGGCGGGGAGGAGTTCAGCGTGGTGCTGCCGAAAGCCGCACGCGAGCAGGCCAACCAGTTCGCCGAGCGCATCCGCAGCGAGGTCCACGCGCGGGACTTCATCGTCTACGGCCACCACATCCACATCACGGCATCGGTCGGCTCGGCCAGCTTCCCCGGCGACCCGGAGATCACGGAACCGGACATGCTGGTCTACTGCGCGGATCAGGCCCTCCTGGTGGCCAAAGACTCCGGGCGGGACCGCGTGGCGGCTTTTCGCGACCTGGACCCCGCCGTCCGTCAGCGTCTGCGGAGGCAGTACACGCAGGCCACCCGGCGCCCCGTGGGCAGG
>LJUF01000256.1 GCA_001303665.1 Phycisphaerae bacterium SM23_33
CCCCCGCCGGCGCTGGTGGTGAAGACCCACACGGTGCGGAAGGGCGAGACCTTGTGGTCGCTGTCGAGGCTGTACCTGGGCGACCCCAGGAGGTGGCAGGAGATCGTCCAGGCCAATCCGGGGCTGAACCCCAGCGCCCTGCCGGTGGGCAAGGCGATCGTGATCCCGGAGAAGTAGGCCTGCGTTGGGCCAGCTCAGCCTGGACACGCCGGTTCAGTACGTCAAGGGGGTAGGGCCGCGGCGTGCCGAGCAGTTGGCGGAGTTGGGGATCCGGACGGTCGAGGAGCTGCTGCTGCACTTTCCGCGCCGCTTCGACCTTCGGCGGCAGTGCCAGGCGATCGAGACGCTGCGCGGCGGGGAGGCGGCCGCCACCGTCGCCGGAACGGTGGGCGAGGTGGAGTACCGCCCTTTCGGCCGGCAGCCGTTCTTCGCCTGCACCCTGGACGACGGCACCGGCTGGGTGGGGGTGCGCTGGTTCCACGGGGGGTACCTGCGGAACCGGATCAAGCCGGGCATCCACCTGGCCGTCAGCGGGAAGGTCTCGGCTTACAGGGAACAGCTCCAGTTCGTCAACCCGCGGCACCAGATCATCTACGACCCGGAGGGGGCCAAGCTGGACGCCGATGAGCTGCTGCCGGTGTATCCGACCGCGGGGCCGCTGCCCAGCGGCATGATCGCCCGGATCATCCAGGGCGTGCTGCCGGAGGTGCCGCGGCTGTTCCCGCGGTGGTTTGACGGCGCGTACCTCGCGCCGCGCGAGCTGCCCGACCGCCCCGCCGCCATCGCCGCGATGCACCGGCCGGAGGACAGGGACCAGTGGGCCCGGGCCCGGCGGCGGCTGGCGTACGATGAATTTCTGCTGATGCAGTTGGGGATCGCGCTTCAGCGGATGCGGAGCGTGAGCCGGCCGGCCCACGCCCTGCCGGTCAGCCAGGAGATCGACCGGCGGATCCGGGCGCGGTTCCCGTTCCAGTTGACGGCGGCGCAGGACCGGGCGGTGGGTGAGATCGCGGCGGACCTGGGGCGGCCGCGGCCGATGAACCGGCTGCTCCAGGGCGACGTGGGTTCGGGCAAGACGGTGGTGGCGCTGTACGCGGCGCTGGCGGCGGTGGCCCGGGGCAAGCAAGCGGCCATCATGGCCCCCACCGAGATCCTCGCCCGCCAGCATTACCGCAAGGTGCAGCAGTACCTGGGCGATTCGCGGGTGCGGACCGCCCTGCTGGTCGGCGCCCAGCGGCCGGCCGAGCGGGCCGAAATCCTCGGCAAGCTGGCCACCGGCCAGATCGACGTCGCCGTGGGCACGCACGCCCTGATCACGCCGGAGGTCCGCTTCCAGGCGGGTGGGCTTCCGGGCCAAGGGCTATGCCCCCCACTGCCTGGTGATGACGGCCACGCCCATCCCGCGGACGCTGGCCCTGACGGTCTTCGGCGACCTGGACGTGTCGGTGATTGACGAGATGCCCCCCGGCCGGGGGCGGACCGAGACCCGCTGCGTGGACAAGCAGGGCTGGGGGGAGGTGATCGAGTTCGTCCGCGGTCGGCTGGCGGCCGGCCAGCAGGCGTATTTCGTGTATCCGCTGGTGGCCGAG
The DNA here is from genome assembly GCA_001303665.1 of Phycisphaerae bacterium SM23_33. Lineage (GTDB taxonomy): Bacteria > Planctomycetota > Phycisphaerae > SM23-33 > SM23-33 > SM23-33. The sequence continues at coordinate 1,590 of LJUF01000256.1, forward strand.
ACGGCCAACCAGCAGCTCACCGCGGCCCAGGCGGCCTTCGAGGAGCTGTCGGCGAGGGACTTCCGCGAACACCAGGTCGGGCTGGTGCACGGGCAGATGCCGGCCAGCCAGCAGGAGACGGTGATGGGACGCTTCCGGTCGGGTGAGATCCGGCTGCTGGCGGCCAGCACGGTGGTGGAGGTGGGGCTGGACGTGCCCAACGCCAACGTCATGGTGATCGTGAACGCGGAGCGCTTCGGCCTGGCCCAACTGCACCAGCTCCGCGGCCGCGTCGGCCGGGGCAAAGAGGACGCCGTCTGCATCCTGGTGGCCGGCTCCAAGAGCCCCGTGGCGGCCGAGCGGCTGCGGGTCCTCACCCAGACCAATGACGGCTTCAAGATCGCCGAGGCCGACCTGCGGCTCCGCGGGCCGGGTGAGTTCTTCGGCACGCGCCAGCACGGCTGGCCGGAGCTGAAGATCGCCGACCTGGTGGGCGACCACGACATCCTGCGTCTGGCCCGGCGCGACGCCTTTGCCATGGTCCAGGCCGACCCGGACCTGACCGCCCCCGAGCACCAGCTCCTGCGGGCCGAGCTGGTCAAGGCCTACGGCGAGCGCCTGGCCCTGATCGCGGGGGCCTAGACGATAGGCGAGCAAGCCGGCAGGCCGCCCTTTCCTGTCCCCGCGGGCGCGCCGTTTGCGGGGGGCGTTTGACCCGGACCCGCGCCGGCGGTAGCATGAGCCGCGTTCCTGGCGCTTTCAAAGACTTCGGGAGCCTGAAGTGGACAAGCTGGAAGAGACGATTGCGGGGCTGAAGTACGACGAGCAGGGCCTCATCCCGGCGGTGATCGTGGACGCCGAGAACAAGCAGGTGCTGATGCTGGCGTACATGAACGCGGCGGCCCTGGCCGAGACCATCCGCACCGGCAACACACACTTCTGGTCTCGCAGCCGGGGCAGGCTGTGGATGAAGGGCGAGGCCAGCGGCCACACCCAGCAGGTCCAGGCCGTGTACGCCGACTGCGACGCCGACACGCTGCTGATCGAGGTGATCCAGCGAAAGGCGGCCTGCCACGAGGGCTACCGCTCCTGCTTCTACCGCAGGCTCGGCCGGGACGGGGCCTGGGAGGTGATCGCCGAGAAGGTCTTCGAGCCCGGGGACGTGTACGGCAAGTCCGGGTGACGCCCCACAGGCCATGAGCAAGAACGACCAGCCAACCAGCCCCATCTCGGCCCGCACGGTGATCCTGGCCGGCGGCGACGCCGTGATGGTGCTGGCGGCCGCGGCGGCCATCTCCACGCTGGCGCTGGAGTACGGCTTCTACCAGCCGCCGGTGAAGGTCGAGCACCTGCACCTCATCCAGGTGTGGGTGCTGGGGGCGTTCGTGCTGGACCGCGTGGGGCGGCTGCTGCTGAGCCGGCGCCGCCGGCTGTTCCTGAAGGAGAACTGGATCGACTTCGCCCTGATGGGCGGGGCGGCGGTGGTGGCGCTGGCGGCCCGGCGGCTCCAGACGCGGGTGCTGTCGGCGGCGGCCCTGTACGTCATCGTCACCCAGGTGTACATCCTGGCGGTGCTGGTGGTGCGGGCGGTGGGGCTACAGGTGCGGGTGGCCGGCACCGGCATCCATCCCATCTGGCTGCTGATCGGCGGCTTCGTGGTGGTGATCCTGTTCGGCACCTGCCTGCTGCTGCTGCCCACGGCCATCCCCGAGCAGGCGGAAAGGCCGCTGGGCTTCGCCGACGCGCTGTTCACCGCCACCAGCGCCACCTGCGTGACGGGGCTGATCGTCCGCGACACCGGCAGCGAGTTCAGCCGCTTCGGCCAGGTGGTCATCCTGACCCTGATCCAGTTGGGCGGGCTGGGCATCATGATCTTCGGCACCGTCTTCGCCCTGCTGGCCGGGCGCGACCTGAGCGTCCGCGAAAGCCTGGTGGCGCGGCAGGTGCTGTCGGAGGGGACCATCGGCCGCATCGGGCGGATGGTGAAGTTCGTGGTGCTGGCCACCTTCGTGGCGGAGGCCGCCGGGGCGCTGCTGAGCTACTGGATGTGGCGGCAGCACGACCCGGGGGCGCCGCCGGGCAAGGCGGCCTTCCACACCGTCTTTCACGCCATCAGCGCGTTCTGCAACGCGGGCTTTTCCCTGCAGAAGACCAGCCTGACCGACCTGGCGCGGTACTGGCAGGTGATCGCCGTGATGGCCCCGCTGATCGTGCTGGGGGGGCTGGGCTTCCCGGTGCTGTACGACCTGGCGCGGGCGGGCTGGCACGGGCTGAGGCGCCTGCTCGGGGCCGCCGGGCCCGCCGCGGTCACGCTGACGCTGCACAGCAAGCTGGTGCTGAGCACCTCGGCGATCCTGGTGCTGCTGGGGGCCGGGGGGCTGCTGGCCATCGAGCACGCCAGTGACGCCGGGCAGACCTACGGCTCCAGCGTCACCGCCCAGGACAACCCCCAGGTGAGGCTGTACCAGCCGGGGCTGCTGGAGCTGGCCCCGCCGCAGCAGGTCCGCGAGGCGGTGTTCCAGTCGGTGACGGCGCGGACGGCCGGCTTCAACACCATTCCCATGTCCAAGCTGAGCCACGCGGGAAAGTTCTGGATGTGCCTGCTGATGATCATCGGCGGCTCGCCGGCCGGCACCGCCGGCGGGATGAAGACCGCCACGGTGGCCATCCTGGTGCTGGCCATTGCCTCCATCCTCCGCCGCCGGGAGCGGATCGAGAGCTTCCGCCGAACCATCGCCGAGTCGTTCGTGCGCAAGGCCACGGTGCTGGCCGGGCTGTACCTGGCCCTGGTGGCCGCCTCCACCCTGCTGCTGTCGGTGGCCATGTACCAGCGCCGCGGCCCGGCCATCCCCTTCATGGACGTGTTCTTCGAGGCCTGCAGCGCCTGCGGCACGGTGGGGCTGACCTGCGGCGTGACGCGGAGTTTGACGACCTTCGGCAAATACGTGATCATGGCGTCCATGTTCATCGGGCGGCTGGGGCCGCTGACGCTGCTGCTGGCGTTGACGCTGCGGTATCGTCCGGCCCGGTACGCGTATCCGAATGAGGAGGTGGTGCTGGGATGAGTCCGGCCAACCGGTTCGCGATTATCGGGATGGGTCGTTTCGGGGAGCGGCTGGCTCGGGGGCTGGCGGCGGCCGGCGCCGAGGTCATCGCCGTGGACAAGCGGGCGGAGCTGCTGGAGGAGATCCGCGACAGCGTCACGCTGGCGGTGGCCCTGGACGCCACCGACGAGCAGGCCCTGATCGCCCAGGGGCTGGACAAGGTGGACGCGGCGGTGGTCGGCATCGGCGCCGCCTTCGAGGAATCGGCCCTGGCCACCTCCGCCCTGAAGCGGATCGGCGTGCCCCGCGTCATCAGCCGGGCCACCACCCCGGCCCGGGGCGAGATCCTCTCCCGCATCGGCGCCGACGACATCGTCATCCCCGAGGCCGAGTGCGCCGACCGCTGGTGCCAGCGGCTGGTGATGCCCAACGTCATGGAGAAGATCGACCTGGGCCACGCCCATTCGCTGGTCCAGATCCGCGCCCCCGACTCCTGGGCCGGCAAGACGCTGGAGCAGCTCAACATCCGCAAGAAGTGGAGGGTCAACGTGGTGGCGATCCGCCGGCTGCTGCCCGACGACGCCCAGCGCACCGGCAGCTACGTCATCGACATGCCCATGCCCGACAGCCGCATCGAGCTGGGCGACCTGCTGCTGGTGGTGGGCAGCAACGAGGCCATTGAGGCCCTGCCCAGCCAGTAATCCCCGGCGGGGCGGGCCTCAGTCCCTGGTGGCGGGGAACTTGCAGGTGCTGGGGTCCTCGCCGCGCTCGATGCAGCGAATCTTCTCCACCCGGCGCGAGTGCCGCCCGCCGGCCTCGAAGTCGGTGGTCAGCCAAGTCTGCACGATCTGCCGGATCATGTCGTCGCCCAGCACGTCGGCGGCCAGGCACAGCACGTTGGCGTCATTGTGGCGCCGCGAAATCTGGGCGCTGACCTCGTCGTTGCAGATGGCCGCCCGCACCCCCTTGATCTTGTTGGCCACAATGCTCATGCCGATCCCCGTGCCGCACACCATGATCCCCCGCTCCGCGGTGCCGTCGGCGACGGCCCGGGCGGCCTGGTAGCCCAGGTCCGGATAGTCGCAACTGCGGGAGGAATTGGTGCCCACGTCAATCACCTGGTGGTTCAGCTCCATGAGCAGGGCCGCCACCTTCTCCTTCGTGGCGTGCCCGCGGTGATCGGCGGCGACGACAATCTTCATAGCAGATTCTCTTTCATTCGCTTGCGAAGCTTCCTCTGGATGCGCCTGCCGGCCCGAAGGTACGTATCCACGTCCCCGCCGATCGGGTCGGTAACGTCACCGTCCGGGTCGAGAAGATACGTCTTTCCGGCCGCGTCGCCGACCCGCCGGGTGACCGCCGCAACGTGCTGCGCCGTCATGCAGAATATCACATCCGCGGAATTTATCAACTCATTCGTCAGTTTCCTGGAGCGGTGTTTTGCCAGCCGCGCGCCCAGTTCTTCGGCGGCGGCCAGGGCGTTCTGGCTCGCCTCGCCGCCCCCGGAGGCAAACGTCCCCGCCGAAACGATCTCCTGGCCGAACTCATCCAGCTGCTCCACGGCACAGCCCAGCCGCTCCGCCAGCAGCTTTCTGGCCAGGGCCTCCGCCATCGGGCTGCGGCAGGTGTTGCCCGTGCACACGAACAGGATCCTCCGCCGGGTGAGCCTGCGAATGTCCCCGGCGTCATACACCCCTGCCCGCACCAGCTTGTAGTCCTCCCCCTGAAAGGCCACCACGGTCGAGGCCATTTGATACCGCGTGCTGCCGGCGTCGATGAGCACGTCCACGCGGCCGTCGAGCTGCTGGAGGACCTCCTGGCCCGAGGTGGCGGGCGCCCGCCCGGCGAGGTTGGCGCTGGTCGCCAGCACCGGCTTTCCCACCCGCGCCAGAAGCGCCTGGGCGACCGCATCGGCCGGGCAGCGCAGCCCCACCGCGCCGTCGCGGCAGATCCGCTGGTACAGGGCCTTG
>LJUF01000257.1 GCA_001303665.1 Phycisphaerae bacterium SM23_33
TTATGCAGTCGTGACCGTCCTCAACGGCCGGGCGAACCTGAAGGACATCTCCGCCGCCAACGCCCCGCCGGCGGCGGCGAAGGAGACATCCAGCCCCTACCCGATCCCGGTGCTTCAACTGGACACGCTCACCGATGATAAGGGCACCGGCCTGGGCGGGGCGCGGGCCAACGCCCGCGTCCGGCTGTACGTGACCTGGAACGCCGAGCCCTTCACCAACCTGCCGAACATGTATTACAACTGGTGCGTCACCATGGACGAGAAGCAGCTCGCCCGCCCGGCCCCGCTGGGCTTGTACCTGCACGAGTGGGGCGGCACGCACGTGCGGACGACCTGGGGCTGGCCCGGCGGGCGGACGGGCATCCTGGTGACGGCTGGCACGAGGCCAAGTGGACCTCGCGCTCCTGGGGGTCGGGCAAGGTGCACAACTACACCGAGCGGCGGGTGCTGGCCTTCCTGGACTGGGTGGCCACCCAGTGGCCGGTAGATAAGAACCGCGTCTTCGTCAGCGGCCATTCCATGGGAGCGGCGGGCATCTACACCTTCGCCCTCCGCCACGGCGATCGCTTCGCCATGATCAGCGGCAACTCCGGCATCGCCAACTGGGCCATCCGCGGCCACTTCACCACCTCCCTGGAGACCTGCACCGGCTACCTGAACTGGAACACCCCCGCCAGCGACGCCCCCACCGTGGCCGGGCGCATGAACATGGCCCAGTGGCTCCGCGACAACCCCACCGTCGAGACGCCCTTCCTCAGTTGCGGCAACGGCAAGAACGACGGGGCCATCGGCTGGCCCCAGGCCCTGGGGTTCTATCGCGCCCTCCAGGAAACCAAGCGCCCGCATGCGGCCCACTGGGGGCTGTACGGGCACGGCACCCCCGCCGTGGGCCTGCGCATCGACGACAGACGCTCCCAGACCTTCCGGCTGGACCAGACCCTGCCGGCCTTCACCCATTGCAGCCTCGACGGCGACATCGGCACGGCCGCGAAGCTTCCCACCCCCACCACCTCCAAGCGCCGCGACGGGGAAGTGGCCAAGGACATCTACGACGGCGACCCCGAGGGCTCCTACAACGCCCACCTGCGCTGGGAGACCGACGACCAGCTCGTTACCGACCAGCCGCAGGCCTGGGAGATGACCTTCCTGCTGGACAAGTCCTGCCCGGCCGACAGGTGCACGGTGGACGTCACCCCGCGGCGGTGCCAGAAGTTCAAGGTGGCGCCCGGCGGGAAGTTCAAGTGGACCTGCACGTCGGTCAAGGACAGCGAGGTAGTCCAGTCGGGCACGGCCGAGGCCGACCGGCACGGCCTGGTGACGATGCAGAGGGTCACCGTCCTCAAGTCCGGCAGCCGGGTCCGCCTGGTGCCGGCCGAGTAGGGCGCAAGGGAAGGACATGGGACAGCGTTTCAGCTTCGGCTTCGCCGACTCGCTGCTGGCCGAGGTGGCCGGCGTCTCGCAGGCAGCCCTGCATACCGACGTGGACGCCATGGTCGGCGCCGCCGAGGCGATGGTGCCCGTGGCCCGGCGGCTGGGGGTGAAGCCCCCGCCGCCGCACCTGGCCGGGCTGGCTTACATCCACGTCTCCACCCTCGGCTGCGAGCTGACGCTCCCGATGGACGCGCCCGAGCCGGCCTGCAAGCCCTGCATCCGTTCGCCGGCCGACATCGACCGGCTGGCCGAGCCGCCACATCGGCCACGACTTCGAGGGCCCCATCACCACCGCCGTCCTGCTCATGGGGCAGGACTTCTTCATGCTCCCGTACGACGACCCGGCCCGGGCCCACCGGCTGCTGGAGTTCTGCGTCCGCAGCGCCCTGAACTACGCCGGCACCCTGCGCCAACACCAGGGCCGCCCGTTCCGCCCCGGCCCGGGCGGCTTCTGCGATGACTTCGCCGGGATATTCCCCCCCGAGAAGTTCCGCCAGTTCGTGCTGCCGTACTGGGAGCGGATGTACCAGGGCATCCAGGCCACCCACCGCGGCCTGCACAGCGAGCTGCTGCGGCAGGAGCACCTGCCCTTCCTGAAGCCGCTGAAGATCGCCGAGTACGACCCCAGCGTGGACCCCTTCCTGCCGCCGGAGGTCCTGAAGAAATCCTGCCCCGTGCCCTTCACCCTGCGGATCTGGCCGGCGGAGGTGATGAGCCACTCGGCCGAGAAGCTGGTCGAGATGTACCGCTACCGGACGACGTTCGAGCCGACGGTCATATCCTTCCATCTGGCCCGGCTGTCGGAGGAGGACAAGATCGTCGCCCTGCTGGAGGTCGCCCGGCAGCTGGCCTGACCGGCCCGCCGGCCGCCAATCACCACCTCCGGCGAGTGGCCCCTGCCGACCCTCAGGCCTGCCGAACGGCCTGCTCCACGCTCCCGTAGACGCCGAACAGCTTCGTCAGCCGGGTCGTCTCCAGAAGCTCCCGCACCGCGGCGGTTGGATTGACCAGCTTGATCTGCCCGCGGTGATGCCGGCACTTGAGATGCCCGGAAATGATCGCCCCCAGCCCCAGCGAGGAAATGAAATCCATCTCGCTCAGCTCCAGCACGATCACCGGAACCTTCTCGCCCGCCAGCGCCTCCAACTGCTCGCGCAGCCGGTTGGCGTCGGAGATCGACACCGAGCCGGACACCTTCACCACCGCGGCCCCGCCTTCACGCCTGACGTCCAACCGAAGCGGCTTGTGCGCCAAAGCCGTCATGACACCCTCAGCACCTGTTCTTGACCAGGCTCACCTGGTTTCCGCGTTTGCTGAACTGCACCGTATCCATGTACGCCCGCATCAGCATGATGCCGCGCCCGGAAGGCTTCTCCAGGTTCTCGTCGGCCGTCGGGTCGGGCACCGCGGCCGGGTCGAACCCCTCCCCCTCGTCGGCCACCGTGATGGCCGTGTGGTCGTCCTTGATCTCCGCCTCCACGGTGATGGACTTGTCGGGGTCGTAGCGATTCCCGTGCTTGATGGCGTTGCTCAACGCCTCCTCCAAGGCCAGCCGGATGGCGAACTGCATCGACTCGCTATACCCCTTGGCCTCCACCTCCTGGAGCAGGTCCTCGGCCAGTTGGCGAGCGGCCTGCATGTCGGTGGGTATGATCTTCTTCTGGCGCATCTGGGCGGACCCGCCCGGCTAGGCCGAAGCGGCCTCGTGCACCGCCTCATCCCGGCCGGCGCAGACCTTGAACACCTCGTTCAGACGCGTGATGACGAACACCTCGAAAATGCTCGGGCGGATGTTGCACAGCGCCAATCGCCCTCCCCGCTCCCGCACCCGCTTGTGCAGCGTGATGAGCATCCCCAACGCGCTGCTGGACATGTGAGTGACGTTGGCGAAGTCTACGACCATCCTGGGCTTGCCGGCCTGGGCCGCCAGCTCGTATAGCTGCCCCGAAATCTCCGAGATCGTCCCCTCCTCCACGATCCGCTTCTGCAGCATCTCCACCACCGAAACGTCGCCCTCGCTGACCACCTTGAACCGGGGGCTCTGCTCTGCCATTCCAAGACTCCTTCCGCCGCGGCGAATGAGGGATACTAAGGCCCCCCGCCCGCCATTGTCAAGCAAACCAGCCGCACCGCTCCAGCCCGGCCGCCCCGCTCTCTACCACCCCGCCGCCGCCCCGTCCGGTGGGGCCGACTCCCGTGCCTCTCAGCCCCCGCCGGAGCCATCCAGGGGGGGTATCCGCTGGACCCCTTTTGAAGGGATTTGAACGCCTTCTGGGACAGCGCCCTCAGCCCCCAGCCCGGAGGCGTCCGGCGCAAACTATTCAAAGGCAAGGCCTTACAGGCAGGCCTCCCGTCCGGATGCCTGACGCCACCCCGCGCCGCCAAGCCAAAAAGTCGTTCACTGGCCTCTTTTTGGGCCCTATTTTGCCCTCCAGCCCAGGGCCCCAAGGACTTGCGTCGCCTCACCCTCCTCAAAGCCGCTCTCCAAACCCCCCAAACTGCCACCTATCGATACCTGACCCCTCTCTCAGGTCTTTAGCCTACCCGCTGGCCCCGAATCGGGCGGCCACCTTCGACCTCCCGGGAACGCGGACGGGCTGGGCAATGCAATCAGTGAATCGGTGAATCGGTGAACCGGTGAACCGGTGAATCGGTGAATCGGTGAATTCGTCCCGCAGGGACGGCCCTTCGGGCCGCGGACTCCCGAGTTAGTTGTTCAATCGGCCCTGCCTGCCTTGCCGCCAGGCAGGCAGGAATCGGCAATCCGGGTCCCCCGGTGGGTGGACGCGCTCCCCTGCGGGTCGCGGCTAAACGCCGGATGCCGCGTTGCTGTTCGCCACGTGCCTCGTGCCCGGCTTGCCCGCCGTAGTCCCGATGTACATCGGGACGAAGGCGGGTGCCGCGTGCCTGCGGATGCCCGCCGGCCGACGCTTGCGCATATGCTGGCGGCTGTACCAGTTACGCCTCCGGATTTTCAGAAACATGGTAAACTGGTAGGGGTGTGCGCAAGGCCCGGGGACTGCTTTCCGGCTTTGTTCCGTCTGGGCCCGGCCGCATCACTTTCGACACATAACGCGAGGTCACCATGCAGCCGGGAGAATTGTGCAACCGGAATCGCCGGCCCGTGCTTGAGGCGCTTGAGCCCAGGCTATTGCTGGACGGCTTGGCCGAGCAGCAGGCCCTCCAGCTTTTCAACGCCTCCCCGGCCCTGTTCGCCCAGAACCAGGGCCAGTGGGCCGACGAGGCCATCCGCTACGTCCACAACGGGGCCGCCGCCAGCGTGGCCATGACGGACGCCGGCGTTATCTTCCGGCTCTTCCGGCAAGAGGCCGACGACGCCTCCGAGGTCGCGGAATGGGCGACCAGCCCGGGTCCCGGGCCGGCGGAGGGCCTGCCCGGGCTCGACGACCGCGCCGTCCAGGCCATTCAACTCTCGGTGAGCTTCGTGGGGGCCAACACCGTCCCGCCCGTGGGGCTGGAGCAGGCCGAGACCTACTTCAACTACTTCATCGGCGAGCAGGCCAACTGGCGGCAGAAAGTTCCCACCTACGAAGTGGTGGCCTACCAGGGGCTGTACGAGGGGATCGAGCTGCTGACCTTTGGCCTGCGGAGCCACCTGAAGTACGAGTTCCACGTTGCCCCCGGGGCCGACTACCAGCAGATCCAGGTCCGCTACGAGGGCATCGAAAGCCTTTCGCTGGCGGCCGACGGCAGCCTGCGGATCCAGACGGCCCTGGGCGAGCTGGCCGACGACGCCCCCTATATCTACCAGGTCATTGACGGGCAGACCGTCCAGATCGGCGGTGAGTTCGTGCTGCTGGACGAGTTCAGCTACGGCTTCGCGGTCACGGGCGGCTACGACCCGACGGTCGAGCTGGTGATTGACCCCGACCTGGCCTGGGGGAGCTTCCTGGGGGGCAGCGACTGGGACGAGGGCTGGGAGATCGCGGCCGACGGCGCGGGCAACGCCTTCCTCACAGGCTACACAGACTCCAGCGACTTCCCCACCCCCGGAGGCTTCGACGGCACCCTCGGCGGCGGCTGCGACGCCTTCGTGGCCAAGGTGACCCCGACGGGCTTGCTGGCCTGGGGGAGCTTCCTGGGCGGCAGCGACGACGACTACGGAGAGGGCATCGCGGCCGACGCGGCGGGCAACGTCCTCCTGACCGGGCGCACATTCTCCAGCGATTTCCCCACCCCGGGAGGCTTCGACACCAACCTCGGCGGGGAGGGCGACGCCTTCGTGGCGAAGGTGAGCCCAACGGGCTCGCTGGCCTGGGGGAGCTTCCTGGGCGGCAGCGGTGGCGACTCCGGGTACGGCATCGCGGCCGACGCGGCCGGCAACGCCCTCCTGACCGGCTACACATGCTCTGGCGACTTCCCCACCCCCGGGGGCTTCGGCACCAGCCTCGGCGGGATCTTCGACGCCTTCGTGGCCAAGGTCAGCCCAACGGGCTCGCTGGCCTGGGCGAGCTTCCTCGGCGGCGACGGCTACGACTACGGCTTTGGGATCGCGGCCGACGGCGCGGGCAACGCCCTGCTGACCGGCCGGACAGAGTCCACCGACTTCCCCACCCCCGGGGGCTTCGACAGCAGCCTCGGCGGCAGCCGCGACGCCTTCGTCGCCAAGGTCAGCCCGGCGGGCTTGCTGGCCTGGGGCAGCTTCCTGGGCGGCAGCAGCCGGGAGGAGGGCTGGGGCATCGCGGCCGACGGCGCGGGCAACGCCCTGCTGACGGGCTGGACAGAGTCCAGCGACTTCCCCGCCCCCGGAGGCTTCGACACCAGCCTCGGCGGCAGCCGCGACGCCTTCGTGGCCAAGGTCACCTCGGCCTGTTCGCTGGCCTGGGCGAGCTTCCTGGGCGGCGCCTGCTCCGAGGATGGCTATGCCATCGCGGCCGACGGCGCGGGCAACGCCCTGCTGACCGGCCGGACAGAGTCCAGCGACTTCCCCACACCCGGAGGCTTCGACGCCACCCTCGGCGGTGCCTGCGACGCCTTCGTGGCCAAGGTGACCCCGACGGGGTCGCTCGCCTGGGCCAGCTTCTTGGGAGGCGCTGGCTGGGACGAGGGCTATGCCATCGCGGCCGACGGTCCGGGCAATGCCCTCCTCGCAGGCACCACCTGGTCCAGCGACTTCCCCACGCCCGGAGGCTTCGACACCGGCCTCAGCGGGGCCTTCGACGCCTTCGTGGCCCAGGTCCTGCTCGCCCCGCATGTGCCGGGCGATGCCAACCTCGATGGCTGCGTGGACGGGCTGGACTACAACGCCTGGTCCTTCCATTACCTCCAGCCGGGAGGCTGGAGGGATGGCAACTTCAACAACGACGGCCTGGTTGACGGGCTCGACTACAACGTCTGGTCGCTGCATTATCTGGAGGAGCTGGGCCAAGGCTCGGCCGGCGCCGCCGAGGCCGCCGGGGAGATGGAAAGCCTGATCGGCGGGGTCACCCCGGCCGGGCAGGCCTCGGCCAGCCGGGCCGACACCGGGCCTTTGTCATGTGTGACCGACTTGCCGATGGCCC
>LJUF01000258.1 GCA_001303665.1 Phycisphaerae bacterium SM23_33
CTCAGCCGCCAGGCCGCCTCGATGGCTGCCCCCAGCCGGCGGTCGCCTCGGGCGATGGTCCCCTCCAGGATGCTCCGCTCGATCCGGTGAAACTTGAACTGCACGGCCGAGCCGCGGGCCAGGCCCTTCAGCAGCCGCCGGACCGACCAGAAGTATTCGGCATCCCGCATGGGCGACCATTGCATCGGCGTGTGCGGGCGCGGCACCAGCCAGGAGACGGCGGCGCTGATGGCCCCGCGCTGGCCGTCGACCTGCCTGCGGGTCTCCGACAGCCGACGGCACAGCTCGAAGATGGCCTGGACGTCCTCCTCGGTCTCCCCCGGCAGCCCGGCCATGAAGTACACCTTCACGCTGCGCCACCCGGCCTCCCAGGCCGAGCGCACTCCCTCCAGCATGCTTTCGGTGGTGATGTCCTTGCGGATGGCGCGGCGGAGTCGTTCGCTGCCGGCCTCGGCCGCGATCGTCAGGCCGCTCTTGCGGACCCGGCTGGTGAGTCTGGGGATGAGGGCCAGTTGGCTGTCCACGCGGAGCGAGGGCAGCGAGATGGAGACGTTGCGCGGGGCGAACTCGGCGTTGAGGCGGTCCACCAGCTCGTTGAAATGCGGGTGGTCGCTGGCCGAGAGGCTCAGCAGGGAGATCTCGCGGTAGCCGGTGGCGGCCACCGCCCGGCGGGCGATGTCCAGGATCTCGGCCACGCTGCGGGCGCGGACCGGCTTTTTGGTTCCACCGGCCTGGCAGAAGCGGCAGCCGTGCGGGCAGCCGCGCATGATCTCGATGGTCACCCGGTCGTGGACGGCCTGGGCCAGCGGCACCAGCGGGGCGGTCAGGGCCGACGAATCCGAGAGTTGGTCCACGTGGCGGCGGACGATCTGCCGCGGCAGGTCCTGGCGGACGGGCTGGAGGGCCGCCAGCGTGCCGTCGCCGTTGTATTCCGGCTGGTAGAAGCGCGGGGCGTACACGCCGGGGACGGTGCGGGCCGCCTGGAGGATGGTTTCCTCCCGGCTTGCCCGGCTGCGTTTGGCCTGCCGGAGCAGCTCGATGAGGGCGGGCAGGATGGGCTCGCCGTCGCCCACGCAGAACAGGTCGATGAACGCCGCCATGGGCTCGGGGGCGTCGGCGGCGGCGTCGCCCAGGATCACCAGCGGGTGCTCCGGGCCGCGCCGCTCGGCCCGCAGCGGGATGCCCGCCAGGTCCAGCATGGTCAGCACGTTGGTGGCGCAGCCCTCGTGGGAGAGGGAAAAGCCCAGGATGTCAAAGTCGGCCACCGCCCGGCGGCTTTCCCAGGCGAACAGCGGGATCCTCTCGGCCCGCATCAGTGCCTCGGCGTCGGGGGCGGGGCAGTAGCTGCGGTCGCAGGCGGCATAGGGGATGTCGTTGGCCAGGGCGTACAGCAGCTGGCTGCCCAGGTGCGAGATGCCCACCGCGTAGGCGTCGGGGTAGGCCAGCACCACCGACACCTCGGCGGCCTCCACGTCCTTGCCCCGGGCGTTGGTCTCCAGGCCCACGTACTGGCTGGGGCGGGCCACACGCGGCAGCAGGCGCCGGCGGACTGTTTCGGACAGGTCCCTCATCGCATGCACCCGGGTTTGCTTGAACCGTTTCGCCGCTTGGCTATGATAGGGGCGCCGACACTGGAGAGGAAGGCGGATGAACCCGTTCATGCGAATGTTGTTTCGCCGGCTGACGTTCGCCGCCTGGCTGGTCACCATCGGCGGGACGCTGCTGGCTGTCGGTATCCTGCTGCTGCTGGTGAAGCTGATGATGTGGCTGAGTCCCCTGGCCGAGATCATCGCCCTGCTGGGGCTGCTGACGCTGCTGGTGGGGCTGATCCTGCTTGGACGAAGAGGGCGCCGCCGTGAAATCGAAGACGAAATACCTTACCTTTAATACCCGCAGGCACCGCGAGTACGTCAACATCACCGAGCGCGTGGCCGAGGTGGTGGCCGAGTTGGGCGTCGCCGAGGGCATGGTGCTGGTTTCGGCCATGCACATCACCGCCGGCGTGTTCGTCAACGACGCCGAGCCGGGACTGCTGGCCGACGTCGACCAGTGGCTGGAGCAGCTGGCGCCCTTCCGGGAGGACTACCGCCATCACCGCACCGGCGAGAGCAACGGCGACTCGCATCTGAAGAACCTCCTGGTGCACCATCAGGTGATCGTCCCCATAACCGGCGGCGAGCTGGACCTGGGCCCGTGGCAGCAGGTGTATTACGCCGAGTTCGACGGCCAGCGGCCCAAGAGGCTGATCATCAAGGCAATTGGGGAGTAGCCATGACCATTACCTTCCGATGCGAGCACTGCGGCAAGAAGGTGGAGGCCCCGGACAGTGCCGGCGGGAAGCGCGGCCGGTGCCCCTACTGCAAGCAGAGCTGCTACGTTCCCTCGCCGGTGGGCGACGATGAGCTGTACGACTTCGCCCCCGAGGATGAGGAACTGGAGCGGCGGCGCCGGCGGGAGCAGGAGGCGCTGCGTCAGCACGAGCAGGAATTGATCGCGGAGATCGGCCGCGGGGAGGCGGCCCCGGTGCCGCTGGAGCAGCGCGAGGACCTCCAAAGCGAGGACCTTCACCACCTGGTGGTCAACTATTGTCTCGACCTGTCCAACAGCAATCTGGAGAGGGCCGAGGTCCACCTCCAGAAGTTGAAGACTTTGGGCCCGACGGCCACGCAGGCCGTTGACGATTTCCTCGCCGGCAAGGCCCTGGAACCGGCCCTGGACCAGATACCGACAAGGGTCCTTCAGGGGTTCCTCAGGCAGTTGCGGGACGCGCTGGGCAGGAGGTGACGGTTCCCGCGCGGCCGGCGGGGGCGGGCCAAGACGATCGCCGATCTTCCTGGAAGTTGTCCAGGCTGTGGCCTGTGCTACTCTCGGGTCAGGAAGGATTCCCCTTCCTGCCCGGTGACGACGTAGTGCAACACGCCGACGGCGGCCCAGAGCATGGCGGCGGCGCACTCGCCGGCCACCAGGCCGACGAAGAACCCCCGGGATTGCAGATACGTTCGCTGCCCGCCGTATTTCAGGATGAGGCTCTTCACCAGCCAGGCCAGCAGGAAGCTGGGGGCATACGTCACCATCCAGGGCGTGCCCCAGACCAGGAACATCACCGGGTGCAGCGGCCAGCGGGGAAAGCGCAGCCGCAGGTAGCTGCACGCCAGCACCAGCACCAGCCCGATCACCATCGCCTGGTAGAAGTACTTGACGGCCTTGCCCTCCAGGAACAGCCGCCGGATGGTCACCGGCTGGGAGGCCTTTTCCAGCTGGCCTTCGGTGAGCTTGTCCACGTGGGTGGAGAGCATCTGGAAGGGCATCTTGGCCACGTCCAGGGCCCACTTGGTGCCGCCGCTGTCCACGCCGCCGACGCCGCGGTCATACAGCACCCACACGGTCACGATGACGCCGGCGATCAGGGCCAGGATGATGGCCACGGTCATCCACGCGGCCAGCCTGCCGGGCTTGACCTTCTGGAGGTCTCCCAGGCGCAGGGCGTTGAGGGCCAAGGGCACGGCCGCGATGCGGGGGTCGATGGTTACGACGGTGCACAGCAGGGCCAGGATGATGAGGGCCTGGGGCCCCACGGCCAGGGCGCCGAACAGCCCCAGCACGATGGCCACGGGGTTCCAGAAGGGCTGGATGAGGAACAGACCGGTGGCGGCGTTGATCCGTCCGATCACGATGAACAGCAGCCCGGTCAGCAGCACGAAGGCGGCCGACAGCACCGGGTGCAGGCCGATCACGGACAGCAGGACCACCTCCACCACGCAGGCTGCGATGCCCACGCGGGCCGCCCAAACCTCCCTGGGCAGCACGTCGGCGCGGGCGTCGGGAATGGCAAAGGATCGCTTGAGCACGGCCCAGTAGAACCGCCGGCCCAGGTACAGCACCATCACGCCCATGCCCAGGTAGGCCCCGAGGTACATGTAGGAAGGCAGCCCGCCGGCCAGGAAGCCGCGGCTCAAGTCCACCCCGCGGGCCACCAGCGGGGCCACCGCCAGCAGGTACAGCCAGCCGCTGATGCCCAGCGAAAAGGAGGCCTCCGAGCTCAGGAAGTACGCCAGCCCGACGGCGGCGAAGAAGAACTTGATGTTCAGGTAGCGCGCGGAGTCGGGGATCTTCATCAGCTGCTTGACCAACTCCAGCTCCCGAAAACCGGCGCAGCTGATCTGCGTGGAAATGGCCGGAAAGGTCGGATACCACTTGTTCAGGCCGTTGAGCACCAGGATGCAGAAGGCCACGCCAAAGCCGATCCAGAAGACCTTGCGGCGGAAGATGGGGTTGAACAGGCCCTTGTCGTCGTGTCCGATCAGCTCGTTGGCGAAGGTCACGATGGGATAGGACAGGTGCTCGCGCGTGGACCACTGGCGGTGCACCACCACCACGGCGCAGATGCCCGCGATGAAGGTCAGCCCCAGCAGCGCAAACCAGAAGCTCAGCGCCGGCCCCCAGGCCGCCCAGGGCACGTGGAGGAACCCTTTTTCGCCCTTGGGCAGCCCCGTCGTCATGTAATACTTCAGGGCGTCCGGTGCCGGATTGTCCGGCGTGGGCCGGACGTCCACCATCATCACCTCGGGCACGTACTGGAGCAGGTCCTTGGCCTTCCAGCCGGGGTTGATGGCCTGTTCCTGTATGGGCGTGATGATGGGGTGGGGGAACTGCCACAGCAGGGCCGAGCCGGCGATGACGCTGCCCATGAACGCCATGGAAAGGATCACCGCCCACTCCGAGCTCTGGAACCTCCACGCCCGGATGAGGCGGAGCAAGGGGTTCACCAGCAGCAGGCCGATCAGCAGCAGCCCGTAGGCGTAAGTGGGAATCAGGTCGCCCCCGATGTACGAAAAGAACATCCAGACGTCGTTGATGTAGCCGAAAGCGGCAAGGGCTGCGGCTATGACCAGGCCGAGAATCACCGAACGTACTGTCATCTGTCGCAGCTTCCCAATTCGCGCCGCCGGTGCGGCCCCGGCCGGGGCCTCACGGCCGCAGAAATCGCAGGACTTTCAAGCCCGAACGCTCCGGCCGGGCTCGCCGCCCGCGGAGGACCGGAATTATAATGTCTCGGGAGCGGCAGACCAGCACAAGTTTGTGGTCCGTTCCGGCATGGGCGCGTGACCAGGCCGGCGTTCTCCCCGGCCGGCGCGGGTCGGGCAGGGCCGGTCGGTTATAATGGTCTGGGAAGGAAGTCTTGCATGAGTGAGCGTGTGAACGGGCCCACCTCCACGGTGGCTATCGGCAGTGCGCGGGTCGGCCGCTTCATCGTCGGGCACAACCCCCTCTGCGCCAACAGCCACATCTCCGAGCAGCTCGACGCGGAGAT
>LJUF01000259.1 GCA_001303665.1 Phycisphaerae bacterium SM23_33
CGGGGCGGCCGGACCATTCGTAGGCGATGGTGTGACCCACCCCGCTGCGCTCGACGCCGAACTCGATCAGGGTGGGAGAATACCGGCTGACGGAGACGGCCGAATGCAGCTCGGTGGCGATCTGGTCGGCGACGAAGGCAGCGTCCACGGCCCCGCTGCCGCCGTTGGCGTCGGGCAGGGCCCGGGTGGCAATCACGATGGCCGAACCGATGGAAACCGCCAGCACACCCAGGATCGCAAGGGCCGTGACCATCTCGGCCAGCGTAAGCCCTCGCTGCAGAGGGAGCCCGCCGGCCGGGCGGCTAGCTCTGCCGGGTGAGCGCTTCATTGCACCACGACCTTTCCCGTGCCGGGGTCGAGATTCAGGGTTCTGCGGACCTGGCCCACCTGGACGACCAGGCAGCCGCCGCTGCTGGCCACGCCGTAGCCGTCGAAGCTCAACGCCGGGCTGCCGCCGAAGTCGGCGTACACCAGCCGGGCGTGGTACGGGGGCTCGGCCAATCTCACCACGTACTCCGAGGCGGCCCGGTCCATGCTTGGCATCCCGACCAGCCAGACCGTGTCGGCCTGCACGTCGAACTTGACCGTCACGGTGGTGCTGGAGGCATAGGCCTTGGCCCGGGCCAGGTCCAGGTCGGCCACGATCCGCCGGGCGACCAGGTCGGCACGGTGTCGGGCGATGGAGTCGGCATACCGGGGAGCCGCGATGGCCACTACGACCGCGATGATGCCCAGGACGACCACCAATTCAAAGAGGCTGAACCCCCCCTGGCGGCCGGCCAGTGCCCCTTGTGTTCTTCCGGTCAGCACCCTATCTGCCTCCGGCTGTCGGCCCGGCGGCGACCGTCCTGCCCGAACCACCCCGCAGGCCAAGTCTCCCTAAGCAATCCGACGGGCCACGCGGCATGCCCCCCAGGCTGGGCCGGGCGGCTCGTCAGATCCTTTTCACTCTGTGATGTCCGGCTCGCTGCCGGCGGCCGACGCTGCCGTCGGCAAGGCGCGTGCTGCCCCGCCCGCCCGGTAAGGCCCGGCGGGCCACTCCGCAGGCACGCACCCGTCGACGCGGAGACCGGCCTATCAATAGGTGTTGTAAGGCGTGCCGGTCTGGTCCGTCTCGGTGTCGTTGCAGTTGGCCTTGATCTCTCCGTTGATGGCGTCGTAGATCCAGCCGACCCCGACCCCGTCCGCCGCGGCCACGCCCGTGCTGCCCTTCTTGGCGCCCACCGGCAGGGGCGGGATCTTCCGGACGTACGGCCCGTAAATGTGCGTGGCGTCCCTGGCGAGCTGGGCCTCGCCCGCGGCGTTCGTGTACTGCGTGAGCTGCGCCTCAACGGCCGCCACCGCCGGATACGCCCCGTTGTGCTCAGCCGAGAACAGGTCGATGGCGTTCCTCAGCACCGCCAGGTTGGCCGTCAGGGCCGAATCCGCCGCCCCGGCCGAGCCCCGGCTCATCCGCGGGATCGCGATCGCCGCGATGATGCCGATGATCACCACCACGATGACCAGTTCCAGCAGGCTGAACCCTGTGTTTCGTCTTCGAGTAGCCTTAAACATGCATCGCTCTCCTTTTCACCCGGTGTGTCGGCGCCGATCACATAGGCGCCGCCTGCACGAGGATCGTCCTGGCCCCCCGGGCACTTTAGTTGGAAATCCGCTCCGCCCCTGCCGGCTGGGGCTGCTCTTGCAGCGGCAGTTGGATGCGCACGCCGTCGGCCTCCACCACCGCCGAATTCTGCTCCACGGAAATCAGCTTCAGCCCGTCCATCTCCTGCCCCACCAGCAGACACTTGCCGTCAATGATGGCGTAGCTGCTTTCCCCCCCCACCATGACCGCCATCAGCTTGTGCACCGGCCGGGCGGGCACGCTCTTGGCCGCCGACGTGCCGGGCTGCGTCGCCGGCGACTCCAGCTCCGCCAGCCAACCCTGGGACAGCGCGAACACGTCTCGGACGTTGGCGTAGTCAGGCTTTTCGGCCCCGGCCGCCTCCCTCAGCCGGGCCGCAAGGGCCGGGCTTTCCGGGGCGGCCGGCTCATCCGGCCCCGGCGGCGGGACGGGCGCGGCCTGCGGAGGCTGCGGGGAGGGGGCGGCCTGCTGGGCGGCGGCCTGGCTGGGGGTGACCTGGCTTGATCCCAGGAAAGTCCGGTCGATCACCAGGGCGCCAAGGGCCATCGCCAGGACGCCGAGATAGACTTTTTCTGTCTTGGAAACCGTCATCCTATGTTCCATCAGACAATACAAAGCCGCAGGGGGCAAACTCCCCGGGGCTATTTCCTCCCGCCGCCGGCCGGGGGCGCGGCGTACCAGAGCAGCTCGAACCGGAACGTGGCCTCGGCAGGAGTCGTCGGCCTGGCGGATAGCTCAAAGGTCTTCACGGCGGTGTCGGGGAAGCTCTGGTTGAGCGCTCTCAGGAAGCCCAGGCATTTGCGGTAGGTTCCGGCCCCGGCCAGGGAGATGGGAACGGCCGTGTAGCGCTCGGTGCTGAAACTGGCGCCGAGCTGGACGTCATGGACCTTCAGCCCGCTGCCGGCGGCCAGCTCCGTTACCCGGGCGACACGGTGATTCACGCGCTCGGCCGGCTCCAGCCGCAGCTCGCTCTGGGTGAGCGCCTTCTGCATTTCCGCCAGTTGGCCTTTGGTGGCAATGACGGACCTCTCAATCGCCGAGGACCTCTGCCTCTGGGCCTTCAGCCGCTCCTGCCTCTCGGCCAGACTGGCGTGCCGGCCATGCAGAGGCACGAACCCCACGAAGACCGCCGCCAGGGTCAGCGCGGCGCAGGCGGCCGCTCCCGTCAGGTCGGTCGGCCAGCCTTTCCAGCTTTTGAGATCGAGCCGCTTCATCAGGACGTTCCGCACCTATTTCACAGCGAGCACTCCACCCGGAAGGCCACGGCGCTGCCGGCCAGGAATGGCTCGCGATTCGCCTTCAACAGGTTGACGGTCCTGAACAGCCGGCCGCGCTCCAGCCGCAGCACAAATTGCGAGACGGCTGCCTGGGAACGGGCGTAGCCGCCGATCGTCAGCAGGAACTGCTCCTGCCCTGCCGGGGCCGCAGCCGGCGGCACTCCGCGGGCCCGCATCGGCGGCCGCGGCTCGGCGGGCTGGCCCAGCTCATGCAGCTTGCACAGCGTCAGCACGAGTTCGTCGTCGAGGGACGAAGCCAGCACCGCCAGCAGCACGCTCCAGTCGGGCTGATCGCCCACGGCGCGGTTGGCCTGCAGCTTTCGCCTTGCCTGCTCGAGTTTTTGATGCAGCGTGCCCAGCTCCGCCTTCGAGGTCTTGATGTCGGCCTCTTCGTTCGCCAGCTGATCCTGGAGCCCGCGGCCGTCGGCGCCCCAGGCGGCCGCGCACAGGGCATAGCCGGTTAGAAGCAGCCCGGCGTAGGCGCCGCAGACCCCCAGCCAGGCGCGCCGCCGGGCCCGCTGCTGTTTGGCTTCCTGCCGGGCCGCCGGTATGAGGTTGGCACGGATCATGGCCCTACTTCCCCACAAACTGCGCCAGGCCCAGGGCCATCGTCAGCGCCGGGCTGCCGCACACGTCCATGACCGCCGGCGAGCAGTGCGCCACTCGAGCCGGGACCACCGGCTGCACGTCCAGGCTCAGTGCCGACGCCAGGTACCCGCCGACGCCCGGGATGGCCGCCCCGCCGCCGATCAGCAGCAGCCGCTCCGTGACCGCGTCGCCGTACTGGCGCAGGGCGTAGGAGAAGCTGACCCGCAGCTCCTGCACCATCGAGTCCAGGTGCGAGGCGATGATCCTGCGCAGGTCATCAAAGGACTCCGAATCCTCCCGCCCTTTTGCCTCCGCCCCCAGGCCGACCTCCGCCAGCACCGAATCCGTCATCTCCAGGTCCAGCCCAAGCTGTCGGTTCAAGCCCTCCGAGAGGTACTTGCCGCCGGTCTCGCCCAGCGGCCGCTCGTACACCACCACGCCCCGATACATGATGAACAGCCGGGCACAGGCCCATCCCATGTCCACCACGCAGGTGATGGCCGGTTCGTCCGCCAGGGCCGGGCGGCAGGCCCGGGCGATGGCGCAGGCGTGCAGGTCCAGGGCCCGCACGTTCAGCCCTTCCCGTTCAAAGAGGTCCAGCAGCGGCTCCGTGTCGGCGTGGGCGCAGGCGGCGGCCATCACCCGTGTGCCCTCCGCGGGCCGGTTGGGGACGGGCACGTCCCAGTAGGCCAGTTCGAAGGAGTCCGGATCGCACTTGTGGATCCTGGCCAGCTCCATGCGGGCGATCTGATCCAGCGGGGCGCCGGAGGAGCGGGAAGGCAGCTCCAACATGCCGGTCAACAGCTTTTCCCTGGGCGCGGCCAGAACCACCTCCTTGCCCGTGAAGCCCTGCCGGCAGAGCACCTCGCGCAGTGCCCGCACCTGGGCGGGGTCCATGGCCGCGCCCGGCTCAGGCCGGGGCAGGCAGGCGGCCGCCTGGAGGCGCCAGCCGTCCCGGCCCCGGCTGAGCTGCACGGCCTTGATCCGCCGCCTGCCCAGGTCCAGGCCGATCGGCGTTCGCCCTACCATCTCAAGCCACTTCATCAGGCCCCTCCTCCCGCGATGGCGGTCAGGTCGAACAGGGGCAGAAACATGCTCATGGCCACGAAGGCCACCAGCAGCCCCAGCAGGATGAGGATGGCCGGCTCCAGGATGCTGGTCAGCGAGCGCACCACCACCTCGTTCTCCTCGTCCAGAAAATCGGCGATGTTCAGCAGCAGCGTGCCCACCTGCCCGCTCTGCTCGCCGCTGTTGATGGCCTCGCACACCGAGGGGCTGATCAGGTCGCTGCGGGAAAAGGCCGAGCTGATGGTCTGGCCGCGGCTGACGGCCTCCTCGGCCTGGGCGATCAGTTCGGCGTAATGCACATTGGCGGTGCCGTCGCGCACCAGCCGCAGGGCCTCCAGCACCGGCACGTGCCCGCCCAGCAGCACCCCCAGCAGGCGGGTGATCCGCGCCATGCCGAAGTTCCGCAGGACGCCGCCGATCTGCGGCGCCCGCAGCAGGGCGGCCTGCACGGCGCGTTTGCCGCCGGGGCTGCCCAGCCAGAGCTTGGCCGCCACGGCGGCTGCGACCGCGGCCAGGACCAGGGCCCACCAGTACGCCCGGCCGGCGTGGCTGAGGGCGATGAGGGCCCGGGTGGTGGGCGGAAGGGGGACGTCCAGGGTCTCGAACAGCGAGGCAAAGCGGGGGACGACGAAGGCCAGCAGCAGCACCAGCACGCCGCTGGCCACCGTCACCAGCAGGCAGGGATAGGTGACGGCCCCTATGATGCTGTTGCGGATCTGGACGCGCTTGGCCGTCAGCTT
>LJUF01000260.1 GCA_001303665.1 Phycisphaerae bacterium SM23_33
CGTTCGTCTATTACCTCTGCCAGAGCGACCACACGGAGGAATGGAGCGAAGAGTGGTTCCAGGAATATAACTACGACAGCAGCTACCTCGGCGTCGGAAGCACCGGCAGCCTCCTCCTGCCCAACCTCCGCTACAGCTGTGAATTCGCCTTCGAGTCCGGCCGGAGCTTCGCCTGGGGTTCCACCGACCGGCGCGAGGAGATTCACGCCATGGCGGCGGACGCCCTGCTGGAGTACTTCTTCCAGGCCCCCACGCACCCCAGGGTGTCGTTTGAGTACCTCTGGGGCAGCGGCGACTCCGACCGCCCATTCAGCGGCAGCGCCACGCTGGGCGGCAATCAGGCGGGCACCGACGACGAGTCCTTCAATGCCTTCGGCTTCCGGGACACGGGGCTGGCCTTCGCGCCCAGGATCGCCAACCTGCACATCTGGCAGCTGGGCGTCAGCGCCCTGCCGCTGGAACACATCGACCTGTTCCGAAAGATGGAGCTGGGCACGAAGGTGTACTTCTACTCCAAGCACAAGAGCGGCGGGGCGATTTCCGACCCGACGGCCTTCAAGAGTTCCAGCTGGGTGGGCTGGGAATGGGACGTCTTCTGTAACTGGCGCATCACCTCCGACGTGTCCATGACGGTGCGCTACGGCGTCTTCCAGCCCGGGGCGGCGTTTATAAGCCAGGATTGCCGGCAGTTCTTCTACGCCGGCCTGACGTATAGCTTCTAGGAACCGGATCGGCGGCGGCGAACCACGTTCGACGTCCCGCGGCGGCAGCAGGACAAAGCGACAGGATTGAGAAGCGGGAGCCGGCCCAGCACAGGCCGGGGGCAAACCGCCGGGCGAGGAACGGAAGATGAGGTGGGCAACAACTGTGGTGACGGCGTTGCTGGCGGTGACGCTGGCCTCCTGCCAGGCACCGCCCGGGGCGCCGGCGATTGCCAACGGCCAAGCGGCCCTGCCGGGGACGGACTCCGCGGAGTATCTGGATGACCTGTCCTCCCAGCCGACGGTCACCGAGGCCAGGGCGCTGGAGGGCATCCTGCTGCTGCTGGGGCAGCAGCAGAAGACCACCTTCGCCGAAGCCGTCCAGCTTCTCATCGAGCGGAAGATCGTCGACGCGGCGTGGGACTTCCAGGCCGATCGGGCGATGACGCGGGGCAAGGCGGCCTATATGATCTATCAGGCCTGCAACATCAGAGGCGGGCTGATGCTGACCCTGGCCGGGCCTTCCCGGCGGTACTGCCTGAAGGAGCTGCAATATCGCGGCCTGATGTCCCCGGGGCTGTCCTATAATCCGGTGACGGGCATGGAATACGTTGCGATCCTGGCCCGGGCCGACGAGCTGCGGCAGACCGGCAAGGTCTCGGCGGTCATGATCCGAGAGGGAGGCTTGCCGTGAGGGCATGTTCAGGTCGGGCACGGCTGGTTGTCGGAATCATGCTGGCGGTCGCCTGCGGGCGGGTGTGGGCCCAGCCCGCGCCCCCGGCCAAGCCCGGGCCCGAGGAAGCGGCCAAACCCCAGCCTCAGGAGCAGCTGCTGACGGTCACCATCAAGGAGGTGACGGGGACGGCCCAGCGGCTGGTGCCGGGCGAAAAGCCCAGTTGGGTCCCGCTGAAGGCTGGGGACAAGCTCGGCGAGCAGACCGTCATCCGCACCGGCCTTCGCAGCCGCGTGGTGCTGGCCTTCGCCGACAGCTCGGAACTGACCATCGCCCGCGCCACCAAGATGGGCATCGCCGAGTTCCGCAAGGAGGGGCCGGTCACCAAGACCCGGCTGGGGCTGAAGTACGGCTCGCTGCGGGCCAGCGTGGAAAAGGCCCGGGGCCCGAATGACTTCACCGTCTCCACCCCGGTGGCGACGCTGGCGGTGACCGGCAGTGGCGGGCAGATAGGCCACTGCGGCGACATCGGCTCCAACGTCCAGTGCAGCTTCGGCGGCTTCAGTTTCGCCAGCGGCTCCCGGTCGCTGAACCTCACAGGCGGCCAGAGCACCAACAGCCGGCTGCTGATGCCCATTCTGCTCACCCAGCTCCAATCGGTGCCCCAGTTGGGCGACGTGTTTAACGGGCTCACGCCGTCCGAGACAACAAGCCTGCTGAATTTCGGCGGGGGGCTCGGCGGCGTCGGCTTCCTCCCCGGCGCGCCCGTTGCCATCAGGCCGCCCCTGCTCCCCATTGGCGGCCTGATCTGCCCGAACGGGAAGGACGGCCAGTACGACGGCCTTCCGCTGCCTCCTCCCGAATGAGCCGCGCACCGGCGCCCGGCGACGACAGCCTCTCACCGAGTGTCCCTCCGGCCCGGCCTGTCGCTGCGAGGCCGCAGCCTGGATGCCCGGCGGCAAGGAAAAGCCGTGGGGACGGGCCCTTCGGGCCCGTAAGCCGTTCCGGTCGGGCGAATGCATTCGGCCGGCACTTGTCCGAGGCCGTCCCCGTAACGTATACTTCAGGCAGCCACCGGGGACCTCTCTTAGGTTTCATGCCAGGATTCGCGCGCCGGCACTGCTGGCGTCAGGACTGGCCAGAAAAGAGAGGTGAGTCATGCTCGCCAACCGAATCTGCCGGCTGGTTTGCCCGTTGGTCATCCTGGTCGCGACGGGCGCCGTTTGGGCCGCCGACCAACCCCCCGCCCAGCCCCAACAGTCCAAAGCCCAGCCCCAGCCGCTGAAGGTCACGGTCAGGGAAGTCACGGGCGTCGCCCAGCGGCTGGTGGCGGGCGAAAAGCCGACCTGGGTAGCCCTGAAAGCGGGCGACCAGCTCGACGAAACGGCCGTCATCCGCACCGGCTTCGGCACGCGCGTGGTATTGGCCTTCGCCGACAACTCCGAGGTCGTCGTGGACAGGGCCACCAAGATGGGCATCGCCGAGTTCCGCAAAGAGGGGCCGGTCACCAAGACCCGGCTGGGGCTGAAGTACGGCTCGCTGCGGGCCAGCGTGGAAAAGGCCCGCGGGCCGAACGATTTCCGCGTGGCCACGGCGGCCGCCGTCCTGGCCGTGACCGGCACCAGCGGGCAGGTCGGCTTTACGGGCGACTTCGGCTTCGGCCTCACCGGCCGCACCGGCACCTGGGCCGCTCAGGCCGGCGCCAGGCAGCGAAGAGTCAGCGGCACCGAGACCGTCGACAGCACCTTGCAGCGGCACGTCGAGACGCTCAAGCGGAACCTGACCCCGCGGCTGGGCGACGTGTACGGCGGCCTGACCGAATCCGAAGAAAGCAGCCTCCGCCGGCACGGCGGCGGCCGCGGCGCCATCGGCTTCGTCGCCGCCGGCAGCAACACGGCCAGCGTCCTCAGGTCCGCCGACCAAAGCTTCGTCTCAGCCAGGTTGGTGCCCACAAACCCGTAGGGCCTCAGGCAAACCGGCCGGGCCGGCTCGCCTGCGGGCTGGACGGGCCGGCGGCCGCGGGCTACATTTTCTCTTGATGCCGGCGGCGCTATCCAAAACCGGAAGGGCCCTCCGCGGCATCGGCCTGGGGCTGGCGGCCACGCTGCTGGTGCTGGCCGTCCACCGCACCGACACGGTCCGCTTCGCCGAGCTGCGCGCCCTCGACCTGCGGTTCCGCCTGCTGCCCACCATCGGGCCCAACGACCGGATCATCCACGTGGACCTGGACGACAAGGCCATGGACCAGATCGGCCGGTGGCCCTGGCCGCGGCGGCGCCTGGCCCAGCTGGTGGACGCCCTCAACGAGTGCGGCGCCCGGTGGGTGCTGCTGGACGTGCTGCTGCCCCACCCCCAGGCGCCGCGCTACGTCAAGGAGGGCCACACCGACCTCTACCTGGACGACGACGCCGCGCTGCTGAACCCCGAGGCCCCGCCCGTGCCGGTGCTGGACGACGTGGAGCTTTCCCGCAGCCTCGCCGCCAGCCCAAACCTCTTCCTGGCCACCTACGCCGACATCGCCGAGCCCGGCCGCCGCAGCCAATACGAGCCCCTGGTCGAATCCCTGGCGGCGATCGTCACCACCCGCCCCAGCATCACCTGCGAAGCCGCCGCCGCGGAGACCGGGCAGGAGCTGCGGGCCGTCCAGGACGCCTTGGCCACCGCCAAGCAGCGCGGCTTCGAGCGGCGGATCCGGGCGCTGCTGCGGGACGATCCGAACATCTCCCGGCGCGAGGTCAGCCAGAGGCTGTTCGGCCGCGCCGAGACCCGAACCGAAAACGACGACATCGCCCGCCGGGTGTATCTCCACCAACGGGCGCTGAACGTCATGCAGCGCTTCGTCCTGCCCGGCGAGAAGCTCGCCGGGCTGGACATACCCACAGGCCCGGCCACCCCCCCGCTGGTCACCTTCGCCCAGGCCATCCGCCACACCGGCTTCGTCACCGTCCAGCCCGACGGCGACGGCGTCGTCCGCCGCATCCCCCTGCTGATCCAGACCGACCGCGGCGTCTTTCCCCAGTTGGCGCTGGCGCTGGCGGCCGAGGCGCTCACCGCCGAGCATGGCGGCCCCTGCCGGATCTCCGCCAGCAAAGGCCGGATCGTCCTGTCCTTCCCCGACGGCTTCGTCCGCAGCATCCCCGTGGACCGGCGCGGCTTCATGCTGATCAACTGGAGCCCGGCCGAGAGCGAGCGGCACATCTCGGCGGTGGCCGCTGCGGGAGTCTGGGATTCGCGCGAGGCCCTGCGGCGCAACACCGACCTGGCCCGGCTGGCCTGCCTGGAGATGGCCAGGCTGCTGGACCGCCGGGCCCTGCTGAAGCTGTTCGCCGAGGCCGACGAAACCTGGCAGAAGCTGCACGCCGCCCGCCAGCAGCGCCAGGCGGCGCTGCTGTTCTCGCCCGCATCCGTTCCCCCGGAGCCCGACCAGCTCCGCGCCGAAGAGGCGGCCTTGGAAACCAAGATCGAGCAGGCCTGCAAGGAGCTCATCGAGGAGGTGGATTCCTTTTACCTGTCCGGCGCGCAGGCCGCCGCCCAGGCCGCCGAGGACCCGCAGGTTAAAACGCTGCGCGAGCTGCGGGCACTGGTGCGGCGGGCCGACCACGAAAGCGGCCCCCTCCGCCAGCGGCTGGCCGAGGCCAAGCAGCGGCTGCGGGAAAGGATCGCCGGCAAGATCGTGCTGGTCGGCTCGACCTCGACGGGGGCGGCCGACTTCGTCCCCACCCCGGTCCACGAACGCGCCCCCGGCATCACCGTCCACGCCAACATCCTCAACACCATCCTGACGGGCCGGTTCGTGGCCATCCCCAGCGGATGGTTCTCGGCCCTGCTGGTGCTGCTGGCCGGCGGGCTGGTGGCGGCGCTGACCTCCACCCGCGGGCCCGTCCAGGCCGCCCTGCTGCTGGGCGCCTACTGGATGATCGCGGCCTCCCCCATCGCGGCCATGCTGGCCACCTTCGCCGTGGTCACGGCCTACCGCCAGCTCACCGAGCAGCGGCACAAGCGGCAGATCACCAACGTCTTCAAGCAGTATCTCTCCCCGGCCATGGTGGACCGGCTGGTGGCCGACCCCACTCAGGCCGCCCTCGGCGGCCAGCGCCGCCAGCTCAGCTGCCTGTTTTCCGACCTGGCCGGGTTCACCTCGCTGTCAGAGCGGCTGGGGCCGGAAGCCACCGTCAACCTGCTGAACCGCTACCTGGACCGGGTGGGCGAGATCCTCCAGGTCCGCCACGGCGGCACCCTCAGCAAGTACGAGGGCGACGGGGTGTTCGCCTTCTTCGGCGCGCCCGTCCCCCAGCACGACCACGCCGCCCGCGCCCTCCACGCCGCCCTGGATTGCCAGGACTTCCTGCCCGAGTTCAACCGCCAACTCAAGCAGGAGGCCCTGCTGCCGGACTGGGCCGAGCTGTCCGTCCGCGCCGGCATCACTACCGGAGAGGTGCTGGTGGGCAACATGGGCTCCACCCGGCGGATCGCCTACACCGCCATCGGCGACTCGGTGAACCTGGCCGCCCGGCTGGAGCCGGCCAACAAGTTCTTCGGCACGCGAATCCTGGTCAACGAGGAGGCGTGGCGGGCCGGCGCCGAGGGCCTGGCCGGCCGGCCGCTGGGGAAAGTCCTGGTGGTCGGCAAGACCGAGCCGGTCTCCATCTGGGAGCCGCTCGCCCGCGCCCCGCAGGCCGACCAAGCCCTGCAAAAGCTCATCGAGGACTTCACCCGCGGCGTGGCATCGTACGCGGCCGGGAACTTCGAAGCCGCCAGAGATTCCTTCCGCGCCATCCTCGCCCGGGGGGACGACGCCGCCGCCCGAACCTTTCTGCAACTATGCGAACAGGCCATGGCGAGTCCCCCGGCCGACTTCGACGGCGTCATCCGGCTGACGGAGAAATGATCCGGCGACCTTGGGCAAGCTTGATCTGGGCTGTGGTCCTGTCGGCGCCCCAATGGGGCTGCCGGAAGGCGGCGCCTCCGGCGCAGACCATGCCCGCCGCCCAGGCCGCGGCCGCGGGGACGCGGCAGGGCGCTCTGCCGGCCAGGCGGGCGCGGGATTACCGGGTCGTTCACGTCTTCGTGGCCCTGTGCGACAACCGCAACCAGGGCATCGTGCCGGTCCGGGCGGCGCTGGGCAACGGCCAGGACCCCAAGAGCAACCTCTACTGGGGCGCGATGTACGGGGTGAAGACGTACTTCCGGCAGCGGGGGCACTGGGAGGCCGCCGGCCTCGCCGGCCGGAGCACCCAGCCCGCCGTGCTCGACCGCGCCGTCTTCCGCAGCCGGTGGCAGAAGCCGACCGCCTACGTCGTCGCCGACGCCTACGACGGGGCGCGGATGAAAGCGGCCCTGACGGACTTTTTCAACGCCGCGGCGGGGGCGACGGCCGTCGAGCTGAGCGCCCGCTTCGGCCTGGGAACGGTGCGACTCCAGGCCGGCGGGCACGCCGACCTGGTCTGCTTCGTCGGCCACAACGGGCTGATGGACCTGAAGCTGCCGGCCCTGCCCCAGAGCACCGGCGGCCCGAGCCCGGACTGCGCCGTGGTGCTGGCCTGCAACAGCCGTCCCTACTTTGCCGGTCCGCTGGGCACGGCCGGGTGCAGCCCGCTCATCACCACCACCGGCCTGATGGCGCCGGAGGCCTACACGCTCGACGCCGTCATCCGAAGCTGGGCCGCCGGCGAAACGCCCCAGCAGACGCGGGAGCGGGCCGCACACGCCTATGCAAAGTATCAGAGATGCGGCCTGGAGGCCGCCCGGGGGCTCTTCGCCGCCGGGGCGGCCGCGGCAGGCGGCCCTACGGGCCGCCGCTGAACGAATGCCGACCAGACCCCAGGCACGTACGGAGGTGCCAACATGAGAAGCAATGAACTCACTGGCCGTGTCGTCCTCGCGGCGGCCGTCGTCGGCTGCCTGTGCGCCGCCGCGCCGGGGGGGCTCGAGGCCGAGCTGACCGTCACCAATACCACCGGCGAAGACAAGACCGACTGGCCGGTCTTCCTGACCGTGTACAAGGCCTTCGGCGGCAACCTGCCCGTTGAGCGGATGGACCCCCTGGGCTTCCACGTGCTCGACGCCGCCGGCCGCGAGCTGCCGCACATGCTCCGCCGGCTGCCGCCGGACGTCAGCATCGGCAACGATGAGATCGTCTTCGTCGTGCCCGAGCTGGCGGCGGGGGCGTCGGTGAAGCTCCGCCTCACGAACACCGCCGCACCCGGAAAGACCGTCCCCATCGACCTGGCCGGCAGCCCGCACAACCTACTGTCTGGCGGTGGATTCGAGACAATCGCCGATGGCGCGCCCGACGGCTTCACGGCGACGGCCAAAGACGGGGCCAAGCTCGTGCTGGACCGGGACGAACCCCGCGCTGGCAAGGCGTGCCTGCGGATCGACCTGCCCAGCCGGTCGTCGGCGGCCCTCCGGTCGGCCGGGCCGATCCCGTTCAAGAAGGACGGGCGCTACCATTTCAGCATCTGGGCGAAATGCCGGAACGTCGCCCACAACGGCTACGGCTTTGCCGGCGGCGGGACAGTGAAGTTCAACCCGCCGGCGCTGCGCGGGCGAGGCGAGCTGCGGCTCCGCGGCGACCGGCCGTGGTTCTGCTACCAGTTCGAGCCGGGCGGCAGCGACCGCTGGGGCGTGCCGCACATGGCCAGCCAGAGCGAGGCCCCGACGGTGAAGGCCCGCGGCCGGGAGGCCCCGGCGGAGATCTGGGCCCAGGCCGGCGGGAAGGCCCACCTGGTCATCAGCTTCAGCCAGCAATCGCAGCCGTTCCTCAAAGGCGACGGCGGCGGCACGGTGTGGCTGGACGAGGCCCTGCTGTTCGAGCAGCCGACCGTGCAGGTCGATCGGCGGAAGCCGCTGGCGGCGGCGACGTCCCGCGGGGCATTCGTGTACGCCCGGCCGGTGAACTCGCCGCGCTGGGGCCCGTTCGCCCACGAGGCCGCGGACAAGCTGGAGGCCTTCGCCATGCGCGGCGAGCGGCGGCAGGTCCGCTTCGGCATCTACGCCGCCGCCGACCTGGGCGAGGTAAGGGTGGAGGTGTCGCCGCTGACCGACGGCGCCGGCCGGCTGGGCCCTGAGTGCCTGGACCTGGAGCTGAACAACCATTACATCGAGCCGTACCGGCCGCAGCCGCTCCAGGCCGG
>LJUF01000261.1 GCA_001303665.1 Phycisphaerae bacterium SM23_33
CTGCCTCGAGGGCCTCAGCCAGGCCCTGACGCAGTATCGCGACGCCTGGAAGGACGCCGCCCTCCCGGACGACTGGCGGAAGCTCAAGACCGCCTCGGAGCGCGTCCAGGACTGTGTGATAGACATTGGGGTGCTGGTGGCCCGCGACCCCCTGGTGGTGGGGCTCAGCCACGCCCGCGAGGCGAAGGAACTCGCCGGCGGGCAGACCCAGGAGTTCCTCAAGATCCCCTGGGTGGCCGAACTCATCCGCGAGGCAGAACAGCGCGGCCGGGAGCTCGTGGGCAAGGGTGAATGGGCGGACGCGCTGACGATCTACGGCCACGGGGGGCTCAGAGACCTGGATAAGGACAACGTCCAATACGAGGAGATGGTCAAGCAGATCACGCTGCACGTGCGCATGGCAAGCCTGTACGGTCGAGCCGCCGGGCCTGTGGAAATGGCCAAGTCGCCCGCCGACATCCCCGAGCCGGAGGCGCCTGCGAGCCAGCCCGTGACGGAGCCGGCCTTGGCCTCGCCGGCAAGGACGTCGGCCGATGAGCCCCGATGGCGCGAGATGATCCAAGGCATCGACACCGAGATGATCCGCCGGGCGATCAGCGAGATCGACAGCAACTATGTGGACAGGCCCGACTACCGCAAGATCGGCCTGGGGGCCCTCAATGGGATCATGGTCCTTCTCGAGACGCCGGAGGCAGTCGTTGCGTTTCCAGGGCTGAAGGACCGGGCCAAGCGGAAGGACTTCCTGGCGGGGCTGGAACGCCTGATGGACAAGCTCCGCCGGGCGGAGACGCCGGAGCATCTTGACGTGACCGAGGCCCTCAACGGCGTGGGGGAGCTGAACGACCGCACGGTGAACCTGCCCCTGGAAGTCATCAACATGGAGTTCGCCGGGGCCATGCTGGATGAGCTGGACAAGTTCACCGGGATGATCTGGCCGTATGAGGAGGAGGACTTCCGCAAGCGGACGATGGGGCAGTTCTGCGGCATCGGGGTGCAGATTCGCAAGGAGGACGGCCGGGCGATCGAGGTGGTCACGCCGCTGGCCGACACCCCGGCGTTCCGGGCCGGCATTCGCGCCGGCGACCTGATCCTGGCGGTGGATGACAAGGACACCCGAACGATGCGGATCGAGCGGGCGGTCAAGCTGATCACGGGCAAGCCGCACACCCAGGTCAGCCTGACCATCCAGCGCCCCGGCACGCCCAAGCCGTTCACCGTCGCCATCGTGCGAGAGGACATCCACATCCAGACGGTGAAGGGTTGGCGGCGGCTGCCCGGGGGCAAGTGGGACTTTTTCCTCGACCGGGAGTCCGGCGCGGGCTACGTCCGGCTGACGCAGTTCACGAGCGACACGGCCGATGAGCTGCGCCGGGCCCTGCGGGAACTTCGCAACGCCGGGGCCAAGGGCGTCGTCCTGGATTTGCGCTTCAATCCCGGCGGGCTGCTCAGCGCTGCGGTGGAGGTGGCCGACGAATTCCTCCGCCAGGGGCTGATCGTCCGCACCAAGGGACGCAACGTCTCCGAGGCCGAGAGGCCTGCCAGCGCCCTGGGAGAGTACCAGCACGGCAACCTGGTGGTGCTGGCGAACCAGTTCAGCGCATCGGCCGCCGAGATCGTCGCCGGCGCCCTGAAGGATTGGCAGCGGGCCGTCATTGTCGGCAAGCGCACCTACGGCAAGGGCAGCGTGCAGCGGCTGATCCTGCTCCAGCAGGGCCGGCGGGCGCGCTTGAAACTGACCACCGCCTACTATTACCTTCCGGGCGGGCGCTGCCTGCATCGCTACAACGGCGCGAAGGTCTGGGGCGTGGACCCCGACCTGCCCGTTTCCCTCACCGTCCGCCAGATGAACCGAATGGCCGAGGTCCGCCAGGAAACCGACCTGCTCAAAGAGGTAAACGCCGAGCTGCTGGATAAGCTGCTGAGCCTGCAACTCAGGGAGGACACTCAGCTTCAGACCGCCTTGCTGCTGCTCCAGTTGGAACAGCTAGCCGGAAAGAAGTGAGTGGGTCCGGATGCCGCTTTCGGGGCGCCGCCGCGACCGGCTTCGGGCGAAGCATGCATGGGTTTAGGCCACCCGGGGCGTTGTGGCGCCTGCGGTCAAGGCTTCTGCCAATCCGGGGGCTCCTTGAGCCGGTAGAGCGTCTCGCCGGCCCGGGGCACGTAGAGTCGGCCTTCCGCCTCCCGGCCCCGCCATTCGGAAGCGTCCATGGAGGCCGGGTCGCGGTAGCCGAGGTTGACCTTGCGGCAGCGGCTTTCGGGGATGCCGGTGGCCAGCGTGACCCGGACGCGGCATTTCTCCCGCCCGTCCTCGAAAACGCCGATCCCGCGGACGTGGGTCGAGTGCGCCAGCACCCCCCAGGGATACTGCCTGAACTTGTCCCACTGGCTCAGGAAGTAGTCGCGCGTGTGGTAGCCCACCTGGTCGATGATCTTCCCGTGCGTATAAGAAATCTCGGTGACGTGAGGCGCGTAGATGATCAGCTCGCCGCCGTCGGCGACAACGCATTCCATCTTGTACATGCACTTGCCGGCCGTCCAGATGTCGTCGTACATCTCGGGAGCCTGGGCGAGGACCGATTCGTACGGCCGGTCCGTGTAAACGACGTGGAGCTGGCTGGAAAGGTCGGCGGCCGCCGACCATGCGTTCTCGGGCGTGTCGAAATAAAGCCCCGCCAGCCCGTCATGCGTGACGACCAGGCATAAGGCGTATTTCTCGAGCTTCAGCATGGCGGCGGCCCGGTCCACCGTGGCGCGGACGGGGTTGTGCTTGCTGCCGATGATCTTCGGATTGGTGATGACCGCCCCGAGCCAGTGGAAGAAGTTCAGCAGCTCCGGCCCGCAGATGCCGGGGAAGAAGTACTTGTTCCCGCCGGAAAAACCCACCACCTCGTGGGGGAAGACCGGCCCGCAGATGAGCAGGACGTCGTAGTCGAAGATCCGGGCGTTGACGTTGACGTCCACGGCCATGCGAAACAGCCCGCCGGTGATCTCCTCCACCTGGCCTTTGGTCAGCGTGCCGACGTGCCGCAGGGCCTGCTTGTCTTGCCAGTCGTGATTGAAGACGCGGCTGCCGCCGAACACCTCCGCCCACTTGCCGGGCTCCACGCCAAAGAGCCGGCCCATCTGCTCGTCCCCCAGGGGCGGATGCGTCCCCAGTGCCACCAGGAAGTCCAGCCTGCCCGCTCTGCCGGTCAGAGCGTCGTGGAAGGCGCGGGCGAGCAAGGGGAGGGGGCAGGTCCGCGTGTGGTCGGGCACGATCACGAGTACGCTTTTCCCGTCACACTGCATCGCGTCGGCGGCGGCGGAGATGAGCGACCGGGACTCACCTTCGGATAGACTTCGATCCGTACGCGCCTTCTGTATCATTGCGTCACACACTCCCGCCGGCGAGCCGCTGCCCGCTGCTCGCACCCGAATCCCAGGCCGTTTCCTGGGCCTGCCTACCGCATTGTACCCAAAAGCCATGGCCATGAAACGCGCCGGGAAAAGCTCCCCCCGGCCGCGCCCATGGCTGGCGGGTGGAGCGGGTGGGCGCGAAGCTCGAATGTTTTGCCAGAAATGGGAGAATTCTTGTTTTGTCCTGCAGGAGGTCTCAGTATAATACCCTAGAATCGCGCGCCGATTCGCCCTAGAATTTGGGTGCGCGGCAGCGGCGCTGGTTTGGGCGAACGCCCGCGATCTCTGCGACCGGCATGGCGGCCGGCGCGGCACCGCCAAGGGAGGGCTTCCCAGGAACTCAAGGCTTCCGAGGTTGGGCATGGCGCAAGCTGCGGAAGGCCCCCAGGCCACTTCAGGTGTTCCGACTTGGAGAGTGGAGACGGCGCCGGAACACCAAAGCCGCCGGCTTGCCTCGTCGCCGGAAGCCTTATCGCTGGACGACCCATCCGCCGGTGCGTGGCGGGCAACGCCGCAGGGCTCATGCGGCACGCCATCGAACACGGGCTGATTTCCATATAACCTGGCGGAGGGAGCGGTCCGCCGATCTTCGATGCCGGCGGAGCCGTACGAGAGCCCCTTTGGACCGAACGCCAAGGGGGCTTTTTTGCGCAGCCCGCGGGCTTTGACGCCGGTGGCGGGCGATTTGCCACGGTTGCCTTGGCTTGTGAAGCCCCGCACAGGACGCGTCAGGATTCGGCCACGTCGATGCGGGTCAGGGGCCCGTACAGCTCCGGACGACGGTGGGAGAGGTAATCGTGTGTCCGGCGGCGGACGTCGTAGTACTTTTTCGCGGAAAGCTCCGCGACGACAAAATCCTCCCCCGTCGAGGCGCATTCGGCGATGACGTCGCCCTCCGGGTCGAGGATCATCGAGCAGCCGAGCGTACCCTGCTCGCCCTGCCCGGCCTGGTTCACGAACACCGCGAACACCGAGTTGTCGAAGGCCCGCGCACGCAGCCAGGTGAGAATCCAGTTGCGGGCCTGCTGGTGGGCCTGCTCCGGCGGCAGGTCGTGCCACCAGCCCCTGCCCACGGTCACGTGCGGCATGAGGATGGCGTGTGCGCCCTGGATGGCCAGCACCCGGTGGGCCTCGGGGAAGTGATTGTCATAGCAGATCAGCACCCCGGCCCGGATCTTACCCAGCTCGAACACCGGCAGCGAGTTGCCCTGCTTGAAGTACGCGAACTCCAGGCCGGGAACACAGTGGCACTTGCTGTACTTGCCCAGCAGCCCGTCCCTGGAGACGATAACGTAGGTGTTATACACGGCGTTGTCGCGCCGCACCTCCGGCAGCCCGGCCGCCAGGATGACGTTGTGCTGCCGGGCGAGCCCGATGAGCTTCTGCGTGGATGGCCCGTCGGGCACCGGCTCGGCCACGTCGTAGGGGTGTGCGCCGGGGAGCTTCCAGGCCGGGCTGACGCGGCCTGGCTCGACGACCTTTCCCCCGCCGGCCCGCTGGTTGCTGCTGCCCAGCCCCCAGAGGTTGTAGCCGGCGATGGCCTGCTCCTGGAAGCAGACGATCTCGGCCCCGGCCGAGGCCGCCTTGCCCGTCAGCTCGGCGATCTTGGCCAGGTTGGCTTCCTTGTCCACGTCCTTGGGGGTGAACTGTGCCGAGGCTATCTTCACGTCCTGCATGGCGGGTCCTTTCCCGGATGACGAACTACCAACGGCCGGGCATTCTACATTCGGCCTCCAGCAGACACAAGCCGCCCCCGGGCCGTGCCCTCTCCAACCCGTGCAAGCGCCCGCAATTCGCATGACTCGCGGCACGTGACTTCCGGCCCCGCCCATGGCATGATACCCCCCCCTGCGAAGGCCGGGCGCACCATGGAAACG
>LJUF01000262.1 GCA_001303665.1 Phycisphaerae bacterium SM23_33
A
The DNA here is from genome assembly GCA_001303665.1 of Phycisphaerae bacterium SM23_33. GTDB lineage: Bacteria > Planctomycetota > Phycisphaerae > SM23-33 > SM23-33 > SM23-33. The sequence continues at coordinate 2 of LJUF01000262.1, forward strand.
CAGGCCCGGCCCGGCGGCCGCGCGGGCCACTCCTGGCCGGAAGCATACCAGAACCGCTCCCGGGAGGTAATCCCCGGACGGCGGGTCGGCCATTCCGGCGGCCGGGGGCCGCAAAAGAAAAAAGCGAAAAATTTAACTTTTCCGTTGACGCCGCCCGGAGGAAGGTTAAAATTTTCACCGATGGGGCGAACTCCTTCAGATGGTGAGCGTCAAAGCTCCGGAAAGGACGATCTGTGGACGAGCACAACCAACTGAGCCGGCGCGAGCGCCAGATCATGGACATCGTCTACGCCCGCGGCGTGGCCTCGGCCAGCCGCGTGCTGGAGGACATGCCCGACCCCCTGTCGCGCGCCACCGTCCGGACGATGCTCCGCATCCTCGAGGAAAAGGGCCACCTCAAGCACCACAAGCAGGGGCGCGAGTTCATCTACCAGCCCACCCGCCCGCGGCGGCGGGTCGGCCAGTCGGCCCTGCGGCGGGTGCTGAACACGTTCTTCGACGGCTCGCTGGAGCAGGTGGCCATGCGAAAAGCCTCGGCCGCCGCCCGGCAGCTCGTCTGGCTGCTGGCCATGGCGAGCCTGCTGGTGCTGCCGGTCCTGTCGGTGGCCCTGCCGGCATGGCAGGTGCTGCCCGGCTGGGCGCGAGTGGAGGCCAGGCTGGCGCCGGGGCCGGCGGAAGGCATCGGCCCCGACAAGACAAAAGAACCGGCCGGGGAAATGATATCGCATGAGCCGGCATTCGATCCGGCGCTCGAGCCGCCCGTTGACCCTGCAAAGGAGACGGCCGCCCACGAAATCGAGCCGGCAATCGGTGCGGCCGCGCCAGTCCCGCCGCCGAAGGAGCCGCTGCTTGCGGCGGCCCTGCCCTGGGCGGCCGCCGTCTGGGCATTGGGAACGCTCGTGTGCCTGGCCCCGCTGCTGCTGGGCCGGCTGAGCCTGTGGCGGCTGCGCCGCGGCTGCCGGCCGCTCGACGGCGGGACGTGGCAGGCGCTGCTGAACGACGCCCGCCTGAAGCTGGGGCTGACCCGCCCGGTGGCCCTGCTGCAAAGCCACCGCCGAACCATGCCCATGATCTGGGGCATTCTCAGGCCGAAGCTGCTGCTGCCCGCCGAGGCCGACCACTGGCCGGCTGAGCGCCGCTGGGTCGTCCTGCTGCATGAGCTGGGCCACGCCAAGCGCTGGGACTGTCTGGCCAAGCTGATCGCCCATCTGGCCTGCGCGGTGTACTGGTTCAATCCGCTGGCGTGGCTGGCCTTCAAGCGCCTCCAGGGCGAGGCCGAGCGGGCATGCGACGACCTAGTGCTGGCCGCCGGCAGTCGGCCCCACGACTACGCCGAGCACATCCTGCACATCGCTTCGGGGCTGGAGGCGGGCATGCTGGCGGCCCACGCCGGCATCGGCATGGCCCGGAAGTCCAAGCTCGAAGGCCGCCTGCTGGCCATCCTCGACGGCCGGCGCAGCCGCCGCTCGCTCACCCGCATCGGCGTGCTGCTCGCCGTGCTGCTGGTCGCCGCCCTGGTCGTGCCCGTGGCCATCATGAAGGCCACCGCCGGCGACGAGCCGCCCCCCGGCACGCAGGCGGGGGAGCGGTCCGACGCCACCGGTCCGGCAAAGACGGTCGTGCTCTGGCTCGTAGACAAAGACGGCGAACCGGTGGAAGGCGCCCTGGTCACAGTGTCGTACGCGGGCGCGGATAGAATCCTCCGTCAAGCTTCCCGGATCAAGACCGGCCCGGACGGGCGGGTAGAGTGCGAAGTTCCCGCCCAGACGGCCCAGGTCGGCGTCGTCAAGGACGGCTTCCGCGAAATCGGCCATCGCCTCTTGCCAGCCAACGGTCAGGACCAGGTGATCTGTCTGAAGCGATCCCTGACAGTCCAGGGCGTCGTCAAGGATGCCGTCACCGGCAAGACAATCGACAAGTTTCTGCTGGTGCCGGGCTACGGGTGGAATACGGGCCGCCCACAAGCGGTGTCCTGGATGCGTGATGAGGCCAAGTCTCTGGCCGCTGGGAAATTCACCTGGTCGCCCAAGTGGGACTATCAGCTGGCAAGGCTGCGGGTAGAGGCGGAGAACCACGTCCCGGCTGAATCGCGCCCGCTGATTGACGACGAAGGCGAGTTGAGGCTGGAGTTTGCCCTTCAGCCGTCCAAAGACGTCGTCGGCCGATTGCTGGACGGCGGGGGCAAGCCCGTGGCCGGTGCCGAGGTCTTCGTGGCCACGGCGAATCGTCTGGTCTCGATTGCCGACGGGAAGAGTGTTGCAGATACGGTCAGCATGAAGACGGTCGAAGACGGGCGGTTCTGGGTGCGCCCCCAGGGCCAGCGCTTCAGCGTCTACGTCTTCGATGAGCGCGGCTTTGCCATGGCTACGCAGGAGCAATTGGGGGCTTCTCCCGAACTTCTGCTCCAACCCTGGGCAGAGATAACAGGCCGGGTCGTCCTTGCGGGCAAGCCGCAAGCGGGCGCGACGGTGACGCTTACCGGCCAGAAGATCACCTCCGCCGGCGAGGCGCACTACACTGCCGAGGCCAGGGCCGGCGAGGACGGGAAGTTCGAATTCGCTTGCGTGCCGCCGGGCGTCGTAACCGTCGGCCGCCAGGTGCGTCTCGAAAAGGGCTACACCGCCATGTTCTGCCTGGACCACCCGGAAGTCCTGACTCTTCAGCCCGGCCAGAAGGCCAGCGTAAACATCGGCGGCACGGGCAACCCGGTTACAGGACGGCTGCTCACCCCGGAGGGAAATCCCTTGCAGCCGGAGCCGTACTTCATCTATGCCCGGATCGAATGGAAAGGCAAGACCCCCGAGCCGCCCAAGTTGTTTGAAGGGATCACCGCGACGTCTCGGGAGCAGGCTCAGGCCTTGTACGACCAATGGTCTAAGAGCAGAGCCGGCCAGGAATACTACGCCAGGCAACTGGCCAGCCATCGGACCTATGTCGTTGATATTGCCGCCGATGGGTCCTTGCGGGCCGAGGACATCCCGGCGGGCGATTACACCTTGTGGGTCAACGTTGACCAAGTCAGGCAGGAGCCTCCCTTCGGAGAGGGAAGGCCCCTGTGGGTCCTTAGACGGGAATTCGCCATGGGGGATAAGCCCGTGAATCTGGGTGACCTGAAGTTGGAGCCAGCGCCCCCCCGGGCACGACCAGCCCCGGCGAAGCCGGCCCCGGGGCCGCTGACAGCCCGCGAGGTGGCTGAGGTCTTCCTGGGTGCGGCGACCGCCGGCGACGACGAGGAGGCCGTCCGCCTGGCCGACCCGAACAGCGCCCTGCCGCGCCAGCTCAAGGAGTTTCGCCAGATCCCCGGCGTGGAGAAGCTGAAGGTCGTGAAGGTCCACGCCGACGCGGCGGTGGCGCTGGCCGCCACCACCGAGACCCAGGACGACCGCGACCGCAGGGGCGTGCTGCTGCTGCGGCTGATCAAGCTCGTGGCAGACTGGCGGGTGACGGACATTGACTTCAGGGCCCCGGACAAGGCCAAGGCCGAATATGACCAATTCCTGGAGGACCATCCCCGCGCCCTCGAAGTCCCCGCCACGCCGCCCGCCGTCCAGGAGAGCCCGGCCCCTGAGGCGGCTCAGGCTTTCCTCGAGGCCCTGGCCAAAGGCCAGGATGAAACCGCCCTCGGCCTGACCTCGCCCGGCAGGGTCAAGCCGGAGGGGCTGGCAAAGATTCGAGAGCACTACGACCTGTCACAGGCCCGGATCGTGCAGGCCTTCGTCAGCAGGCAAGACGCATGCGCCGTCACCTCCTTCTTCCCGCCGAAGAAAGGCGATAGGCCCATGGCCATGGGCATTGGCCTGAGGAAACACGGCGACCGCTGGCTGGTGCGGGACATTGACGCCCTGCCCCACGAGAAGGCCGTCGGAGCCTACGTCGAGAGCTTCAAGGCGGCGTTTCTCGACGCCGCCCCAGCCGCCACGACTCTGCCGGCCTCGCCGCAGGCGACTCAACCGGCCTCGCCGCAGACCCAGCCGGCGGGGGCGAAGGCGACGCTGCCCGGGGGGATCGTGGTGGAGCTGTTGGGCGTTCGGCCGCCGCATACCGACGACAAGATGCCCTGGTACGCCCCCGACGGCAGCGGCGAGGTGAAGATGCCCTACCGGCAGGCGGGCCTGCGGCAGAGCCCGCCCGTCGCCAACTACACCGTGGCCTTCAAGGTGACGGGCCTGCCGGCGGACGCCCAGAATACGAAGATGGGCGCGCAGACCTTTCTGGTGCCCGCCGTCTCGGCCGCGCCCTTCGGCCGGGACGGGGCGGTCCCGTGGTATGAAGGCACGGGCCCGTCGCGGACGCTGTACCTGCTTCACACGACCCGCTGCTCCGAGGCGAGTCTGGACGTGCGGTTCTTCCTGCCGGTCCCGAAATGGCACCTGGCCGGCGAACTCAGCCCCAAGCAGATCAACGGCACACTCATCGTGGACGGCTTCCAGGGCGTGCAGCCGGCAAAGCTGACGCTGGATGAGGTGGAACAGGACCAGGGAAAGACCGTCGTCACGGTCCGCCAGAGCGGCGTGGCCGGAGACGACCAGGCCCGGGTGAGGACTTGCAACTATGACGTGATGTGCGTGGCCGTGGACGACGGCGGGGCGGCGCATGCTTCCAGAGGCTACGAGTATGTGAGTTATCTCAGCCCGCAGAAGGTCAGGCGCAAGTTCGACCTGCCCGTCAAGGACGTCGCCAGGCTGCGCTTCCACGTCCGGCCTTACTATTCGGTCCGGTTCGCCAACGTCTCGCTGAAGCCCGGCCAGAAGACCGACGTTCGGGCGATGGTCGAACGCACCCCGACCCGCCGGGCCGGGCCGGTCGCCCGAGTGGGCAGGCCGGAGCCGCCTCCGCCGCCTCCCGGCATCGTCGTCCCGGCGAAATCCGCCGAGGTGGAGGCCAAGCTCACTCATGGGGGGAGCCTTCGGCTGCTGGCCCTGGGGCGAGCGGATGACCAGCAAGACCGCTGGTGGGCCCCGGACGGCAGCCCGGTGACCGGCTCACCCGATTGGAGGCGGTATCGCCGCGCCTGGGCATCTGCCGGGCTGATCGCCGTGCTGGAGGCGGTGCACCCCGGCGCCAGTCCTCCAAAGGCCGCCATCGGGCCGGCCGGCGACGAGTGGGTGATCCCGCACATATTCGCCAGGGGCATCCAGACGCCCAGGCCGGGCAAAACGCCCTCACTAACCGTCGGCTTCAGCGCCGGACCCTGGAAGACCGTCGCCCGCCTCAAAGAGGGGGAAAAAGCGAAGATCGGGGAGTTGGAGTGCGCCCTCGAGGACGTCAAGGCCGGGGGAAGGAAAGACCCCAGGTTCCCCCTCTTCAAAGGCACGATCACGGTGAGCTATTGGTTCACGATCCTGCCCGAGAAAGACGTTGCCCTGCTGGCCGTGGACAAGGCCGGCAAAGAGCACGCGGTCGGCTGTACGTGGTCACCGGCATTAGAGTTGTCTCCCCGAGGCACCGTCTGGCGGCTGCCAGGACAGACGGTCATGATCGACATCGGCGACCTGGACCACTTCCTGCTGAAGACGCGCCCCCGCGCCTGGGCGACCTTTACCGGCTTTGCC
>LJUF01000263.1 GCA_001303665.1 Phycisphaerae bacterium SM23_33
CGGCGCATGCGCGCGACCCCGGTTACCCTGAAGTTGACCGAAAGCGCCCTGCGCCGGGAAGACAAGGGCGCCAAGGGCTATTACATGTTGGTCGATGTTGCCGGTCGGGCGACCTACTTTATCAACACTATGACGGCCTGGGACGAACGGTCCCAGACTTCCACCGTGACTGGCCACATGGCGGAGAAATTCCCTTGGAGCGACATTGACTCACTCGGCAAAATCCTGCTCGACAACGCCATGCAGGACGCTCGCATGCTCGAGCGCCGCGACAAGGAGGAGGGCGAGAAGGAGACGGCCGCGCTGAAAGCCATGCAGGGACCGGCCACGGTCGAGGCCACCGAGGAAACCAAGGAGGTGGCTGGTCTCACCTGCAAGAAATACACCATTTCCCAAGGTGAGCATGTCAAGGGCTACGCCTGGGTCGCTCAGGACGTCAAGCTGAAGGTCCCTCTCGGGCGGATGCTGGCCTACTCGGTCAACGAGAACGCTGGCGGCCTGCCGGCCTTGGTTCAGTTGGATGAGCTGGAAGGACTTCCGGTCGATGTCTCCCTGGAGTTTCCCGTGTTGGCCGGCCGCCGACAGGGCGCCATGATGAGCTTCGTCATAGACAAGGTGGGCGAAGCAAACATAGATGCCGCCGAAGTTAAGGTTCCCGGGCGTGCGCGCGTGGAGGAGCCTCTCAGCGAGCGGCTGCGCAGTAGGGGACGCCGGGACTGACGCGGGGAGGGCGCTCCCCCGACTGCTCTGCTGCCGGAGATCCGGTAGTCTGAGGAGCGGCGAGCCGGCAGCGGGCCCCGGACGTTTGGTGGTCAGTTGCGTTCGGGGGCTTGGCCAGCGGCATAGGAGGGGGGGCCGGAAGGGGTTCGTTCTCAGGGGAGACGGGAGCGGAGACGGTTGTTCCGTCTAAGAGATACGCCCTGAAGGGAGGGGTGCGCGCTAAAAGGCAGCGCTGAGTCGGAAGGGGGAGAGGCCTGGTGGAGGCGAGAGCGCGGTGAGCTGTCGGCTGTTTCGGCGATCGGTTTGCGGCGTGTTTCTGGGTGCACTGGCAGCTGCTCTTCTGTGTGTGTCGGCTGCTCGGGCAGATTACATTGCCCAGATCAGAGAAGGGGCGAGTGCAACCGGGTACCTGTATATCACTGAGGGGGCGATCAAGAAAGAGAGCCTGATCATTCGCGACGACAAGAAGGTCCTGTACTTCATTGGTTGGGCGCAGCAGGAGCCCGGGGCGGCCCTGCCGAGTGCGGATGTGGCCGGAGAGCTCTCGGCGATCAAAGAGCAGATGCAGGCCTCCGAAGGTATCCCCGTGGAGTTGCTCCAGACGACAGGTCCGCTGGTTATGGAGTACGAGACCTGGGTAGTTCCCTATAGCCTCGTGGAGGAGCGCCGGCGGGCCTTTGGCGCTCGTCTGAAGGGAGACCGGGACGAGACCTTCCGCCGGGCGTCGTCGGCCCGCAGCCCTTTGGAACGATCGGGCATGCTCCAAAGCGTGGCCGTGGTGGACGCCTACCTGGAAAACAGACCGACCTGGAGCAACACCGGTGAAACGGCCGTCATCGCCGGGCGCCAGTGTACGAAGTATCACGTCGCACTCCCCCCCATCTTCGAGATGGACGTCTGGATGACCACCGAGCTGGGGCCTGGGTACACCGCCGGGAAGATGTTTGCCAACTCCTACTTCTGCGAGCAGGGGGGCGTCCCGGCCATGGAGGTGTTCGCCGAGATCCCCGGCTTCCCCATGAAGATGGACGGCCGCTACCGGAACATCGAGGGTCGGCACATCTTTAAGTTGTATTACGAGATCCTCAACCTCATGGAGACCGACCTGGACGAAAAGGAGTTTGCCCCCCTCCCCGGTGCCATCCGTCACGGCTTCCCGCAGTCGCCCGGGGGGCCCGGGCCCCGCTGACCCCCCGTCGAACTCGCCAGCCTCAAGTCGCAGGTCAATGAGACACAAGAAGTGACGCCACCCGGGATGGCAGAGGTGGCCCGGCCACTTTTGGGCCCCCATTCTGGTTGCGCTGCGGACCGCCGGCTTCCCCGCGCCTCGCAGGCGGCGGGGCTGAAATCCAAGCTTGCTTGGTCCTCCACCTGACCCGCGACGTGCGACTCCCGGAGCTGGTTCGCTGCCCACCGAGACCGCCCTCACGGCTGAACTCGCGCGGCGAGAGGGAGCTCTCTATCGGCGATTCAGAGCCAGGGACGCCAAGAGGGCCGCGCCCAGCGGCAATGCTCGTTCGTCGATGTCGAAGTGTGGGTTGTGGTGGTTCGCCTGGGTGCGCTTGGCCTTGCTTCTCGTGCCCAGGAAAGCGAAGGCTCCCGTCGTCTTTTCCAGGTAGAGGGAAAAGTCCTCGGCTCCCATGCGCACCTCGGCTTGGCGGTAGGCGCTGCGACGTCCGGTGAGCTGGCGCGCCGTGTCCGCCACGAACTCCACGCTGGCGGCGTGGTTGCTGCTGACCGGGTAGTAGAAGTTGTAGTCCAGCTCCGCCCGGATGCCGGCCGACCGCGCGACCCCGCTGAGGATTCGTCTCATGAGTCTGGGGACCGCCTGGCGGTGTCGCTTGGTGACCGTGCGCACGGTGCCCCTGAGTGTCACTTGCTCGGGGATGACGTTGAAGGCCGTCCCCGCCTCCAGCACGCACACGCTTACCACCACCGGCTCGGTGGGGTTGGTGCATCGGCTGGCGATGGTCTGGAGCGCCAGCACCGCCTGGGCTGCGGCCGGGACCGGGTCGCGGTTGCGGTGGGGGCTGGCGGCGTGGCCGCCCCGGCCCACCAGGCGGGCCTCGAAGCCGTCGGCGGCGGCCATGATGGGGCCGGCGCACGAGGACACACAGCCCAGTGGCAGGCTGCTGTCAACGTGGAGAGCGAAGATTTCGTCCACGTCGTCCAGCACCCCGGCCTCGACCAGAGCCTGGGCCCCGCCCGGCGGACGCTCCTCGGCCGGCTGGAACAGGAAGCGCACATTCACCTCCAGCTGGTCGTGGTGACCCTTGAGGAGAGCGGCCGCTCCCAGCAGCATAGCCGTGTGGGCATCGTGGCCACAGAGGTGGGCCACCCCGGGGTTGCGGGAACGGTACGCCGACCGACCCAGTTCCTGGACCGGCAGGGCGTCTATGTCGGCTCGCAGGGCCACCGTCTTTGTTGCCCGGCGGGCCGCGAGGTCGGCCACCACGTCGGTCTTGATTACGGGCGACCGGGGGCGGAGTCCCAGCTTCCGCAGCACCCGGCGAATGTAGCGCGCGGTGTGCTTCTCTTCGAAACCGATCTCGGGGTGTTGGTGGAAGTGGCGCCTCCAGGCGGAAAGCTGCTTCTGGAGATTCCGGGCTTCTTTCAGGAGCGGGGCTGGCATGCTTGGCCTCCCTGGACAGGTACTCGCTTCCGGATTGTTGCCAGGTGCTTTGGACTACTCCAGCGGGCCGGCGGCACCTGCTCAGCGCCCTTTGCGGGCGCGTGTGGGTCGACCCTAACTCCCCAGAATGTTGAACTCGTCCTCCTCTTCTTCCTCTTCCTCCGTTTCCAATTCGGGCGGCTCTGTGATCAGGGTCTCGTACTCCTCGGCTGTCAGGAGGTGCTCGAGCTGCTGGGGATCACGGAGCTCGAGGCGCACCAGCCACCCCTCGCCGTACGGGTCGTCGTTGATGTGGTCCGGTTGCTGGACGACGGCTTTGTTCAGCTCAACCACTTCCCCGTCCAATGGCGCAAAGAGCTCCCAGACGCCTCGCCGACACTCCAGCTCCCCCATCGACTCGCCGTGGTTCAGGTCGATGCCCGGTTCCACCAGCTCCACGGCCACCACGTCACCATACTGGTCCAGGCTGTACTCGGTAATGCCAACGGTGACTATGTCATCCTCACAGCTGATCCAGAGGTGGGTCTGGCTGTACAGCAGCTCAGCGGGTGGCATGCTCGGCTCCTCCTCGTCGACTGATCCAGAGGCTTCCGACAGGCGTCGCAGCTCTGAGGATATGTCTCACACAGCACGCAGAATTATGCCAAACTCAGCGGCTGTGCAACCTTTTCCGCGCTTTTCTGCCGGTGAAGCCCGGTCAGTGTAGGAAGGTCAGAAATTCTTGTCAAGCAGGAATTCGAGCTCCAACTCTCCCCCCTTCTCCCTTGGCGCCGGCCGTGGACTTCGGTTTCTCCGCCTCTTTCGCTCCAGGCCCTGAGCCGACTCCAGGCGTACTTGGCCCCCGGTGAGGTCCCCCGCGCCCGGGCAGGCCGGACCGTTCTCCTATCTACCGCGAAGGTTCCTGATGCGGCAGCTTCCGGATGAGCTCCAGCTCCAACTGACGAGCCGCTAAGTCGATCTCTCGGATGCGGACCTCCACCCGGTCGCCCAAACGAAAGCTGCTGCTGCTGTCTTCGCCTCGGAGCAGGTGCTGGCTGGCTACCAAGTGGTAGCGGTCTTTCGGCAAGGCGACGAGCGGTACCAGCCCTTCGATGATGAGGCGGTCCAGTTGCACGAAGATGCCGAAGCGCTTGCCCCCGGTGATCACGCCGGTGAACGAGCTCTCAGTGTGGGCGGCCAGGTAGCGCAGGATCTTGACTTCGGTGAGTGCGCCCTCGGCTGTGTCCGCGGTGCGCTCGGCGTCGGTGGCCTCGGCCGCTATCTCGGCTAAGTGTTCGCTCCAGGGGTCCCGGCCGCGGCCGCGCAGGAGCTCCCCGGCCAGCCAGGCGTCCAGCACCTGATGGACCCGCAGGTCGGGATACCGGCGGATGGGGGAGGTGAAGTGGCAGTAGTCCTCGCTGGCCAGGGCGAAATGTTCGGCCGCTTCGGCTGAGTATTCGGCCCGTTGGGTGCTCTTGAGCAAGGCCAGGTGGACGGCGTAGGCGAGGGGCTTCTTCTCCGTCTGTTCCAGGATGTCCTGGAGTCGACGACGGAGGCCGTGTCGGCGGCTTACGAAGCCCAGGCTCTTGGCGAACTCGAAGAACTCGTCGACCTCCTCGGCCTCGGGGCCACCGTGGGTCCGGAAAATGCCCGGGAGCTTTTCCCGCCGGAGCAGCCGGGCGAAGGACTCGTTGGCGGCCAGCATGGCCTCCTCGATGAGCCGGTGAGCCCAGGTACGGGGCCGCGGCTCGATGCGGGTCACCCGCCCCTGGTCGTCCACCACCACCTCCAGCTCGGGGATGTCCAGCTCCAGTGCCCCCCGCTCCTCCCGTACCTGGTAGAGCATCCGGGCCAGGGCCTCGGCCTCCCGCACCAGGCCGACCACCCCGGCGGCGAAGCCCCCGGTCTTTCCT
>LJUF01000014.1 GCA_001303665.1 Phycisphaerae bacterium SM23_33
GTTCGGGCGGGACGTGCCCGACGTGGCCATGCTGCTGAACGTCATCGCCGGTCACGACCCGCGCGACTCCACCAGCGTGGACGAGCCCGTGCCGGACTACCTGGCCGGGCTGGACGAGCCGGTCGAGGGCCTCCGTGTAGGGCTGGTCAAGGAATTCCATTCCGAAACCCTGGATGCCGAGATTCGCGGGGCGGTGGACAAGGCCGTCGAGGCCTACCGCCAGGCCGGGGCCGACATCGTCGAGGTCTCCCTGCCTCACAGCCGCATCGACGTGGATGAGGATGGGAAGCTGTCCTCCTACGCGGTGGCCTGCTACTACATCGTGGCCATGGCCGAGGCCTCCAGCAACCTGGCCCGCTACGACGGCGTGCACTACGGCCACCGCACGCCGGAAAAAGCCGCCGACATCATTGAGCTGTACAGCCGCACGCGGGCCGAAGGCTTCGGCGAGGAGGTCAAGCGCCGCATCATGCTCGGCACCTACGCCCTATCCAGCGGCTACTACGACGCCTACTACCTCAAGGCCCTGAAGGTCCGCCGGCTGATCAAGCAGGACTTCGACGCCGCCTTCGAAAAGTGCGACGTGCTGGTCGGCCCGGTGGCGCCGGAGGTGGCGTTCAGGATCGGCGAAAAGACCGCCGACCCGCTGACAATGTACCTGTCCGACATCTACACCATCAGCGTGAACCTGGCCGGCATCCCGGCCGTGAGCGTACCGGCCGGGCTGAGCGCCGCCGGCCTGCCCCTGGCCGTGCAGCTGTTTGGCCGCGTCTTCGGCGAGGACAAGCTCCTCCGCGCCGCCCGCGTGTTCGAGACCGCCGCCGGCGTCACGCCCCTGACCCCGGCCTTGGCCGGATAGCGTTCGGGCGCGCACCTGAAGGGTGAACGTCACGAAGGTGGCCGAGGGGGAAGAGCGGAGGGCGAAAGCAGGGGACGACGGCGCTGGGCGGCGCGAAGCGGCGCTAAGCGGGTAGCCGGGGCGAGAGCCCCTGGTTGTCGGTGGTTTATGGGGTGTAGCCCGCAGGGGCGTGCAGCGGGTAGCCGGGGGCGTGGCCCCCTGGTTGTCGGTGGTTTATGAGGTGTAGCCCGGAGGGGCGTGCAGCGGGCAGCCGGGGGCGTGAGCGCCGAGTTGTGGGTGGTTTATGGGGTGTAGCCCGGAGGGGCGTGCAGCGGGTAGCCGGGGGCGTGAGTCCCCGGAACGTGGTGGCGCAGCAAGTAGAGCCCCGTAGGGGCGAAAGCGGACCGGGAAATGTCATACACGAACCTGAAATATCACATTGTCTTCTCGACGAAGCAGCGGCGCCCGCTGATTGGGGCGGAGTTGAGGCCGCGACTGGTAAAGTACATCGGGGGCATCATCCGCCAACTCAAGGGCAGGCTGTTGGAGGCCGACGGCACCGAAGACCATCTGCACCTGGCTGCCGGGATTCACCCCCAGACACCCCTTGCGGACCTCGTCCGCGACGTCAAGGCCAATTCCTCCGGCTGGATACACAGGACGTTTCCGGACCTGAGTGGGTTCGCCTGGCAGGAGGGGTACTCGGCATTCACGGTATCTCACTCGGTCCTGCCGCAAGTGACCGAATACATTTGCCAGCAGGCTGAACATCATAGGAGGATGACCTTCAAGAGGAATTGATCGCCCTGCTGAGGAAGCATGAGATTGAGTTCGATGAACGGTACATCTTTCGGTGATCCGCTGTCGCCCCTTCGGGGCTGGTGTTGGCGGCGCTCCGAAGCCCCCGGCTACCTGCTGGGCGGCCCATCGGGCCTGGCCTGCTTGGCGGTCGCCGCTTCGGGCCTTGTCACAGGGTAGGTCCCCCGACCGGGGGTGGGGGCGCCAAGGGGGGCCTCTGGCGTCGCCGGCTACCTGCTGGGCGGCCCTTCGGGCCTGGCCTGCTCGCCGTCGCGGTTTGAGCGCACCTCAGGGGTGAGTCGGCACCCGGGGCGCAGCGCCTGGGGAGGAATGGTCTGCAAGGGGGGGCCGTTTGGGCCTGTCGAGGCTGAGCCGCTGCTGCTAAGATACGAATCGGACGCTTCCAGGAGAGCTGAGGGTGGTCGTTGACGACAACACGCTGGCCGTGATCGGGCTGGAGATTCACGTCGAGCTGGCTACCGAGACGAAGATGTTCTGCCGCTGCCTGAACCGCTTCGGCGACCCGCCCAACACCCACACCTGCCCGGTGTGCATCGGCATGCCGGGGGTGCTGCCGGTGATGAACCGCCGGGCCGTGGAGATGGCCGTCAAGGTCGGGCTGGCGCTGAACTGCACCGTCTCGGAATTCACCAAGTGGGACCGCAAGAGCTATTACTACCCCGACCTGCCCAAGAACTACCAGATCAGCCAGTACGACCTGCCCCTGAACGTAGACGGCTACGTGGAGATCCCCCTCGCCGGCGGGGCGACCAAGAGGATCGGCATCCTCCGCGCCCACCTGGAGGAGGACGCCGGCAAGAACGTTCACGACTTCCCCGCCCACACCGGCGTGGACCTGAACCGGGCCGGCGTGCCGCTGCTGGAGATCGTCTCCCAGCCGCACCTCAACAGCGTCGAGCAGGTCATGGCCTACGCCCGGGCCATGCAGCGGCTGGTCCGCTGGCTGGGCGTGTCCCAGGCCAACATGCAGATGGGCCACATGCGCTTCGAGCCCAACATCTCCCTGTGGGTGGGCGACCCGAAAAAAGTCTTCGACGAATCGGCCGGCTTCTTCACCCCCATTTTCGAGGTCAAGAACCTCAACAGCTTCCGCGCCCTGGAGCGGACCTGCGCGTGGGTCATCGACTACCACCTTGCCCAACTGGCCGAGCGCGGAAAGGCGTGGTCGCTGAACCAGGTGGGCAAGCAGAACTGGGGCTGGCGCGACGATCTCGACGCCTGCGAGTTCCAGCGCGGCAAGGAAGAGGCCCACGACTACCGCTACTTCCCCGAGCCGGACCTGGTGCCGGTGGTGGTGGACGAGGCCTGGCGCGAAAGCGTCCGCTCCCAGATCGGCGAGCTGCCCCTCGCTCGGGCGGCGCGGTACCTGCGCGAGTACAAGCTTACCGAGAAGGAGGCCGACGCGCTGACCCAGGACCCGGCGACCGGCGACCTGCTGGACGCGGCGGTCGCCGCCGGGGCCGAGCCCAAACGCTGCGTCAACCTGCTGCTGAACCGGGGGGCGGCCATGGCCAACCAGCGCGGCTGCAGCATCGCCGAGATCGGCGTGACGGCCGCCCAACTGGCGGAGCTGGCCAAGATGCTTTCTCAGGGCAAGGTCAACGCCACCGCCGGCGACAGCATCTTCGAAAAGATGGCCCTCACCGGCCAGGCCCCGTCCGCCATCGCCCGGGCCGAGGGGCTGCTGGCCGTCTCCGACGCCGGCCGGATCGAGCAGTGGGTGGACCAGGCCGTTGCCGAGAACCCCCAGGCCGTGGCCGACGTCCAGGCCGGCGGCAAGAAACAGAAAAAGGCCTTCGGCTTCCTCATGGGGCAGGTGATGAAGCTTTCCGGCGGGGCGGCCGTGCCGGCGGAAGTGCAGAAAGTGCTTCAGGAGAAGCTGGGGGCATGAAGCGCGGGGTGGGATGCCGTTGGAGCTTCAGGCGAAGATGGGCCATGGCAAGCAGAGCATCTACGACTATCCCCTGTATTATGACATCCTCTTCGGCTGGAACCGGGATGCGGAGAGCGGTTTCTACGACGCGGCGTTCCGGCATTACGGCGTGCCGCCCGGCGGCCGGTTGCTTGAGATCGGCGTGGGGACGGGGCAGGTGGCGCTGCGGCTGGCCGGGCGGGGCTGGCAGGTGACCGGCCTGGACGTTCGGCCGGACATGCTGTCTTTCCTGAAGGCCGCCGCTGGGCAGGCCGGCCTCAGCATCCGAACCGTCTGTGCTGACATGACCGGGTTCACTCTGAAGCAGCCGCAGGACGGTGCCTATTGCCCGCTGAGCACCTTTCGCATCCTTGAATCGGATGAGGCGGCGCTGTCCCATCTTCGCGCGGTTGCCGGCGTGCTGAGGGGCGGCGGCGTGTACGTCCTCGACCTGGCCTTTAGGGCCGAGACCGAAGCGGCTCACGAGCCGCCAGCCGAGCAATGGGCCATGCGCAGGGGCGGCGTTGAGGTTCGGACTGATGCCGAGAAGGTCTATGTCGAGGACGCCGCCAGCGGCCGGCGCCTGACGCTGGAAGCGGGTTGGGGCGGATCGCCGGCCCTGCGGCCTTACGGCAGCCGGGCCTTCGTGAACTTGCTGGACCGATCCGACGCGTTCACCCTGGAAGCCTGGCACCCCGAGGCCGGGAGATCGAGGGAAGGCATTTCCATCTTTGACGTGCAGCGCCCCGGCCCGCTGCCGATGGCGGGCAGGGGGATGGCGGTGCTGCGACGGGCGGCAGGTGCCGCCTGAGGCGGCGGCAGCTTGGCGCGCCGGGCAATGCCCCATATCATGTATGACGTGCTGTGAGGATAAGGAGCGCGAACGATGAGCGCAAAGACGTACGCAGGCAAGCTGGTCGCGCCGCCGAAGGCCCGCTTCGGCGTGGTCGTCAGCCGGTTCAACGAGTTCATCACCTCCAAGCTGCTGAGCGGGGCCATGGACGCCTTCGCCCGCCACGGCGTAGCCGAGGCCAACATCGACGTGGTCTGGTCGCCGGGCGGCTTTGAGATCCCGCTGCTGGCCCGGCGGCTGGCGGGCTCGGGCAAGTACGCGGCCGTCGTCTGCCTGGGGGCGGTCATCCGCGGGGGGACCGAGCACTACCAGTACATTGCCGCGGAGGTCTCCAAGGGCATCGCCGCCGCGGCGCTGACCACCGGCGTGCCCTGCATATTCGGCGTGTTGACCTGCGACACGATTGAACAGGCCATCGAGCGGGCCGGCACCAAGAGCGGCAACAAGGGCGCCGACGCCGCCGTCGCCGCCATCGAGATGGCCAACCTGCTGGCCCAGCTCCCTCCCCCCAAGGCGTGAAGTGACCAACGCCGCCGAGCATCACAGGGCCAGGCGCCTGGCCTTGCAGGGCTTGTGCTGTCTGGACGTCCAGGGCGAAGCCGCCCTCGACGTGGCCCTGGGCTTCGTGCGCGAGAGCCGCGAAACACCGGCCACCGTCGCCGAGGCCGAAAGCGTTCTGCTGGCCACCTTCGCCGCCCGCGCCCAGGCCGACGCCCTCATGGAAGGCCAAAGCCGGCACTGGAACGTCACCCGAATGGCGCTGGTCGACCGGAACATCCTCCGGCTGGCGCTGTGGGAGCTGCTGACCAACCGGGCGGGCAAGAAGGTGGTCATCACCGAGGCCCTGCGCCTGGCAAAGGAGTTTTCCTCGGCCGAGTCGGCCCGTTTCGTCAACGGCGTCCTGGATGCCGCCGCCAAGCGGATCGAGCAAAACCGCAGCAGGGATGCACGAGGATTCGGCAGGGATGCAGGGGATGCAGGGGATAGCAAAGAGGAGCAATAAAGGAAAAAGCCGGCAGGAGGGGCCGGCTGAAACTGGCCCCCGGCGGGTTGTGGTCGCGGCGATGTTGAAGTAAATAAAGGTCTTTATCTGATGCATCCCCTGCATCCCCGCTAGGTTTTTTTTGGAAGACGAAATGGCCTTGTTTCGCAGAGCGATAGAGCATCTGGCCAAGGGGCTGACCAAGACGCGCCAGCGCCTGGTGGGCTCGCTGAGGTCGCTGCTGGCCGGGCGCAAGGTCGACCAGGCCCTGCTGGACGAAGTGGAGGAGCAGCTGATCCTGGCCGACGTGGGCGTCTCGGCGGCCACGAAGATCCGCATGGATCTGGCCGCGGCCTACAGCGAGCACCGGATCGACCAGGGCGAGCAGGTGCTGGAGTTCCTCAAGGCCGAGATGAAGAAGTACTGGCCCGAGGCCGACCGCGGCATTCACTTCGCGGACACGCCCCCGACGGTGATCCTGGTGGCGGGCGTGAACGGCTCGGGCAAGACCACCTCCATCGGCAAGCTGGCGCACCTGTTCAAGCAGGACGGCAAGAGGGTCTGCCTGGCCGCCGCCGACACCTACCGCGCCGCCGCCGTCCAGCAGTTGTCCATCTGGGCGGAGCGCATCGGCGTGGACATCATCAAGGGCACCAGCGGGGGCGACCCCGCCGCGGTTGCCTTCGACGCCTGCGCCGCGGCCGCCCATCGCCACGCCGACGTGCTGCTGGTGGACACCGCCGGCCGGCTGCACACCCAGGAAAACCTCATGCGGGAGCTGACCAAGATGCGGGACGTGGTGGCCAGGAAAATCCCCGGTGCCCCGCACGAGGTGCTGCTGGTGCTGGACGCCACCACCGGCCAGAACGCCATCAGCCAGGCCAGGGTCTTCATGGAGTCCATCGGCGTGACGGGCATCTTCCTGGCCAAGCTGGACGGCACGGCCAAGGGCGGCATCGTGGTGGCCATTCGCAACGAGCTGGGACTGCCGGTCAAGTTCGTGGGCATCGGCGAGAAGCCCGCCGACGTGGAGCCCTTCGACCCGGATTCGTTCGTGGAGGCCCTGTTCGCGTGAGGCCCCCGGCCGGGCCGCGGCGCTGCTTGGGAATTCTGATCATGGCCGGTAAGGTCGCGTTCATCTCCAGCCCGCGGTACCTGGAGCATTACACCGGGCTGGGACACCCGGAGAGGCCGCAGCGGCTGACGGCCATCTGGGAGGAGCTGGACAGCCGCGGGCTGAAGGACAAACTCCTGTGGCTGGACCCGGCCCCGGCAGCCGAGGACGACCTGCTGCTCGTGCACGAACCGGCCTACGTGGAGCTCGCCCGGCGCGAGATCGCCTCCGGCCGGGCGATGCTGTCCACCGGCGACACCAACGTCTGCCCCAAGTCTTATGAGATCGCGCTGCTGGCGGCGGGGGCGGGCATCACGGCGGTGGACGCCGTCTGCACCGGCCGGGCCCGAGCCGCGTTTTGCGCCGTCCGCCCGCCGGGGCATCACGCCGGGCCCGCGCGGGGCATGGGCTTCTGCGTGTTCAACAACGCCGCCGTCGCGGCCCGGCACGCCCAGCAGGCCCATGACCTGGAAAGAGTCCTCATCGCCGATTGGGACCTGCACCACGGCAACGGCACGCAGGAGATCTTCTACGAGGATCCGTCGGTGTTCTATTTCTCCGCGCATCAGTTGGGCAACTACCCCATGCCGCTGACCGGCAAGGGCCACCCCGGCGAGACCGGCGCGGGAAAGGCCGAGGGAACCAACCTGAACTGCCCCCTTCCGCCCGGGGCCGGCGACGAGGAAGTGCTGGCCGCGTTCGCTGAGCGGCTGGCACCGGCCATGAAGGACTTTCGCCCGCAGCTGGTCATCGTCTCGGCCGGCTTCGACGGCCGGCGGGGCGACCCGCTGGGCCTGCTGGATATCACCGACGAGGGCTTCGCCGCCCTGACGGCGGTGGTGATGGACATTGCTTCGGCCTCCGCCGGCGGGCGCATCGTGTCGTTCCTGGAAGGCGGCTACGACCTGCGCGGCCTGGCGGCCGGCGTCGCCACGCACATCGAAGCCCTGCTGGGCTGAGCCCGATTCCTCGCGGGCTCGTCCGGATGAAATGGGAGGCGAACGCACCCGCAGTGGTCGGAAGCGCCCCCCGGCCGGCGCGGCGGCGATGCTACTCGCCGGTGGCCTTGAACTTCCTCAACTGGTCGTTGACGATGTCGGCGGGGGTGTCGCTGTCCTTCAGGCCGACGAAGGTGATTTCGGCCTGCTGCCAGGGGGCCTGCGGTGACACGCTTGCGGTGCCGGGGGTGAAGATCCGCAGCGTTGAAATGCCCAGAACCCTTTCAAAGATATTCTGGCTCATTTCCACGTCGGTGATCTTGTGGTACGGCACGGAACGCTCGACCCTGCGCAGAATGCCGCCGTGGAAGACGCAGCGCTGGCTGGTGATGTAGTACACGTAGGTCCGCCGGAGGTACGCACAGTAGATCAATCCGGCCGACAGGAAGACCGCCGCCCCAAAGGCTGCCGCGGCCGGTATGATCAGAAAGAAGGGAACCTGCTTCCATCCTCCAACGTCCACGGTAATGATTAAAACGCTCATAGCGCCGCCGGCAGCAAAGAACGAACCTATGGCACCGGAAAGCAGGCACTTCGTGAACAGCCACAGCCACAGGACGGCCCGTTCGGGCCTGGCCTCATGAAGGATGGTTTCGCCCTCTTGCAGTTTCATTGCTTCGCCCCTGAAAGGCTTGGCACATAATAGGTTGGCTTGCCCGGGTCGGCAAGGGCCTTGCCCGTTCGGCCAACCCCGCCACCTCAGATGTTCTCGCCATACAGGAAGGCGCGGGCGAAGCGTTCGGCCATGGCCTTGTTGGCCAGCACCATGGGCATGAGCATTTGCAGGCTGGTGCCGGCGGGTCGGATGCGGTCGGCCAGCACGTCCCGCCATTGGCTCTTGTAGTCGGCCAGCACCTCCTGGGGCTGGCTGGCCTTCAGCGCCCGGGCGGCAACGTCGGCGGCGACCATGGCGCTTCGAATGGACGGGTCGAGGGTCTGGCCGGTCATGGCCGAGGCGAAGCCCCCGGCCGTGCCCACCAGCAGGGTCCGCTTGGCCAGGTGGGTCTCCAGCTCCAGGGCCACGCCGCCGGGGGGCCGCCAGATCGCCGCTACAGCCCGCGAAAGGTCCAGCGTTTGTGGCAGCAGCCCGCCTCGCTGAAGCCGGCCGATCAGTCCGCTCAGGGCCTCCACGTCGGCCGGCGCCTGCGCCTGGCCCGAGATGATGCGCACGTGCAGCACCGCCCCGGCGGCGAAGAACATCCCCAGTTGCTCGCCCCGGCCAAAGGCGATGAGGTGCAGCGCGCCGCCGATGTTCCGCCGGGCCTGGCCGCGCGGCATGGGGGCATCCAGGCCGCACAGGCTCAGGTTCGCCGTGGGCACCGAACGGACGCTCAGACGCAGGCCGGCAATGACGTCGGCCGGGCTGTCCTGGGCGATCAGCAGCAGCGCCGCACGCACGGTTTGGCCCCCGACCTCCAGGGCGACGGCCGACTCCTGAAGCTCGTGCCGCGGGGCCTGCTTTGCCCGCAGGCTGTCAATGCCCGCCCGGCGTGCCGCCCCGCCCAGCGCCCGCAGCAGCCGGGCCGAGCGCAAAACAAATCCCGCCGTGGCCCGCTGGCGGTACAGCGCCTCCCGATCCAATTGATCGGAGTGAAACTGAATCGCCCGGAAGGCCCCCTCCAGGCCGGCGGGCTTGACCGCCCGCAGCGGGCGGCAGACCTCGAACACGTCGGCCGGCAGCCAGTCGGCCAGCGGAGATTCCCTGCCGGATCGGGGAACGTCCAGCACGATGGCGCTGTGGCCTTGGCGGGCCAGTTCCAGGGCGGCAACGTACCCGGCCGCGGTGGCCCCCAGAACGGCCACGTCGTAGGTCTTCCGCATAGGGGAAAGACTATAGTGGGGCGCCGGCGGGGTGGCAAGATGCGGCGCGTTGACAAGTCCTGCGGTCGGGGCGGGGGATCAGAAGACCAATCATCCCGGCGGCGGTCGGGCTCACACGTCTTCGTAGTCCAGCAGGGTGAAGCCGTGCTTGGTCAGCACGTGGCTGGCCAGGACGTGGTCGTCCACGTGGAAGGCCAGCACCGGGTGCCCGGCGCGCCGGATCAGAAGGGGGTAGGCGAACTGGACGTTCAGCTCCGCCGCCACCAGGGCCTTGCAGGCCTGTCGCAGACTGTCGGCGGCCTCCAGGACGATGGCCAGCAACGCGGTCTCGGTGAAGGCGATGCCGTGGCGTTTCAGGACGGCGCGGGCCTTGCCCGGCTCGGTGAAGACCATTCGGACCACGGCCCAGTCGGTGGAGTCGACGACGGAGATGCCCGCCACCTCCAGTTCCTCTTCGTTCAGCACGCCCAGCAGTTCGTTGAGTTGCCCCACGCGGTTGGGCAGGAAAACGCTGAACTGGACGACGAACGGTTCCTCATGGCCGCGCTCGGTCTGACGTGTCGGTATCGGAGCGCTCATTGGGCATATTATAGACCCGCCCCCGCCGGGGCGAAACCCGCTGCCGCGGGCGGACGTTTTTTTTCCTTGTCGGGCCGGGGCGGCGCCGGTATAAACTCCACGCCATGCGTGGCAACTGGCTTCACATAGCGGCCTTCAGCGTGCTGGTATTGCTGCCCGCCGGGTGCGTCGAGCGGATGTTGAACATCACTTCCACCCCCAGCGGGGCCCTGGTGTACGTCTCGGCCGTCGAGGTCGGGCGGACGCCGGTGAGAATGCCCTTCACCTGGTACGGCGACTACGACGTGGTGCTGCGCCTCGACGGCTATGAGACCCTTAAGACCCATCATCAGGTCAAGCCGCCGGTGTACGAGATCCCGCCGTTGGATTTGCTGAGCGAGCTGGCGCCGTGGACGTACCACGTGGAGCGGTCGGCCCACTTTGAGCTGGCCAAGAGCACCGAGCCAACCGACGCGGAGCTGGTCAAGCGGGCGGAGGAGCTACGGGTCCGGGAGCTCGAGGCGGTCGGGAAGTAAGTCGGCGTCCGGCCGCGGCAGCCCCCTGGGCATCAGCTCCAGCAGATAATCGCTCGCGCGGGGGAAGACCCGGGTGACTTCCACTTCGCTGGCCGGCGTCCAGCGCAGGCCCTGATGGGTCGAGACCAGCAGCAGCCGGCCTTTCTCGTCCAGTTCGTAAGTGAGGGCATGGCCGCTTCGAGGCCCCCCGGCCGAGACGCCGACCCGGTCCACCCAGCTTCCTTCCGATTGTGTTTTTCGTCCCAGGTGGCGGATGCGGTAGCTGCCGTACTGGACGACCCCGCCCGGATTGGGTTGATCGTTGAAGACCAGCCTGAACTGGGCGTCGGCCCCGGCGGCGGCCACCCGGCGGACGACCGGCTCGAGCAGGCCCTCCGGCAGGTAGTTTTCCGGGGCGGGGGAGCGGGCCTGCAGACGCTGATAGTTCGGCAGATTGTGCTGCACCACTTTGACCGACCCGCGCTGGAGGGTGATGTCCGTGTCGGGGCGGTAGCCCAGCGGCGTCCGGACCAGGGCGGTGTACGCGCCCTCGGTGGCGTCGGCATTCAGGCGCCACTGCTCGCACACCGGGTCCTGTCTGCGGCCTTGCATGTCCACGTCGACCCCGAGGAAGTCGCCGTTCTGGCTTCGGCCGGCCGCCGCCGCCCGCCAGCCGATGATGCGTTTATCCTTCTGGGCCAGGTACCAATGGACTTCCAGCTCTGCCGGCCAGAAACTGTCCAGCCCCTCCTTGCGGATTTCGGCCAGGATCTCGGCCGCGGCGCGGACCCGCCGGGACGAGCTCGATTCCAGCAGCCAGGCCGCGCCCACCGTGGCCAGCAGCAGCCCCAGCATCAGCACGCCCAGTATCGCCCGCTGCCGCGGGGTCGTTTTCCCGGAAGCCTCTTTCATACAATTCATCCTATGCCACGCCGCCGTGCCCTGTAAAGCGCCCGGCCCTGTGCGGCTCTTGGCCGCGCCCTTCCTGGCGTATCCTCCTTGACCGGCCGCAGCCGGACATGAACAATGTGCCAAACATGCAGGCTTGCTCTTCCCACATACCTGCCGGGGCGGCGGAGCTGAAGCGGTGGCCAAGCGCCGTCACGGCTTGAACCCGGCCAAGCTGAAGGCGGACCTGGCGGCCCTGGAGCGGGAGGCTCCCGCCCAGGCCCTCCCGCCCTGGCTGGACATCCGCCGCCGCGCCAGCACGGCGCTGCTATGCCTGCTCAGCAGCGTGCTGCTGCTGGTCTGCTTCGTCCCGTTTGACCTTTGGTACCTGGCCTACGTCGCCCTGGTGCCGTGGGGGCTGGCCGTGGTGGCCGGGCAGCGCTCGCGGTGGACCCTGCTGTGGGCGTACCTCTCGGGCGTGGTCTTCTGGGTGATCGGGCTGTACTGGCTGACCTGGATCACCCTGGTGGGGTACCTGCCGCTGGTCCTGTACCTGGGCTCGTATTGGCTCGTGGCGGCGGTGGTGGTGCGGGCGGCGTTCCGGCGCGGCTGGCCCGTGTGGGTGATCCTGCCGCTGGTGTGGGTGGCGCTGGAGTACGCCCGGGCGTTCGCCCTGAGCGGCTTTCCCTGGTTTTTCCTTGCCCATAGCCAGGCCGGCTGCACACGCCTGATCCAGATTGCCGACCTCACGGGTCAATACGGCGTTTCCTTTTTTGTGGCCATGGTCAACGGGGCGCTGATCGAGGCCTTGGCCCAGCTGCTGTTGGTCAAGCCCGCCCGAAAGGGCCGCCCCATCCGAAGGATCGCCCTTGCCGCGGGGGCCTGCTTGGCGGGCGCGGCCTTCCTGCTGACGTACGGCATCGCCCGCCTGAGCCAGCAGCCCACCCGCCCGGGGCCGAAGCTGGGGGTGGTGCAGCTGGCCTTTCCCATCGCCCTGTACCAGACAGGCGCCTCGCCGGAGGAGATCTTCGCCAAGCACCTGGACAACACCCGCCCGCTGGTGGGGGCCGGCTGCGACCTGGTCGTCTGGCCGGAGAGCATGCTGGGCTACCATGACATGGACCCGGCCGTCTGGTTCGCCCGGGACGCCGATGCCAAGGACAGCCAGGGGCAGCCCGTCTGGACGGCCCGGCAGCGCGAGATCATCCGCGAGTATCACTCCAACCTGCTGGCGCTGCAGCGGCTGCTGGCGGATCAGGGCTGCCCGCTGCTGGCCGGCGGCGGGATGCCCGACAGCGTTTCCCGGCTGACTAGCAATTGCGCCCTGCTGTTTGACCGCGACTCCTCCGGGCGCATCCGCCTCAAAGACCAGTATGCCAAGATGCACCTGGTGCCGTTCGGGGAGTACGTGCCCTTCCGCCAGGGCTGGCCGGGGCTGCACAGCTTGCTCCGCCGCTTCGTCCCCGAGGCCATGCCGCAGATCCTCCCCGGGCGCCGGCGCGTGGTGTTCGAGGTCCGCCCCGGCGGCGGAGACCAACCGCCGGCCTTCCGGTTCGCCGTGCCGATATGCTACGAGGGCGTCTTCGCCCGCGTGTGCCGGCGGCTGGCCATGCGCGGCGGGCGAAAGCAGGTGGACCTGCTCGTGAACATCTCCAACGACGGCTGGTTCATCTTCGCCACCAGCCGCTGGACGCACGCCAGCACGGAACTGGAGCAGCACTTGCGGCAGTACGTCTTCCGGGCCGTGGAGAACCGCCTGCCGGTGGTCCGGGCCGTGAACACCGGCGTCAGCGCCCACATCGATTCCAACGGCCGCATCCTCCAGGCGGTGGCGCACCAGGGGCACCGGAAGATGGTTGCCGGCAACCTTATTGCCCAAACGGTTGTGGACGAGCGGGTTTCTGTATATAGTCGGGCCGGTGACGTGTTCGCGCAGGCGGTCAGCGTGGCGGCTGGCGCGGCCGCGGCGGCGCTGTGGCTGCTGCGGCGATCCAGGAATCAATGAGGGCAGGGGCATTGGGTATGGGCAGGCGTGGTGGTTCAGGTTGGGTCTGGTTTTGCGGGGTCGTTGCGGCGGCCGGTGTGGCGGGCTGCGAGCCCTCCAATCGGCAGCTCCAGATGGATCCGACCCGCGCTTATGTGGATGCGCGCTCCAGGCTGCTGCAGGCGGCAGAGGACCCCGACCCCCGGGTGCGCACGCACGCCCTGGAGGCCCTGGCGGCCACCGAGGCCCAGGCCGCCGGGCCCGTCATGATGCAGGCGCTGCGGGATGACCGCCTGCCGGTCATTTCCGCCGCCGTCATGGCGGTGGGGGAGACGTGCTATGCCCCGGCCATGCCGGCCCTGCTGGAGCTCATCCAGCATCCCGGCACGCCGCCGAAATTGAGGTGCGTGGTCATCTACGCCCTTCACCGGCTGGGAAACGACAGCTACACCACCCAACTGGCCGAGCTGCTGCATAACCCCGACAAGCTTGTCCGGGCCGAGGCCGCCAGGGTCATGGGCAAGATGGGCGAGCCCAGCGCCGTGGACCTGCTGAAGGCGCGGCAGATGGACGATCCCGACGTGGTGGTCCGGCTGAACATTGCCGAGTCCTTGGCCGTTTTGGGGGACGAGCGTTCCCTGGGCCTGCTGGAGGGGTACACCAAGAGCATGTTCGTGGAGGACCGCCTGATCGCGGTGGCCGCCCTGGGTGGACTGAGGCACCGGCGGTCCGTATATGTGCTCAGGAGGCTGGTCAGGGACGCGAATCAAGGCCCCATCGTGCAGGTGGCCGCCGCCGGGGCCCTGGCCCGACTCGGCGAACAGCCCGACCCCGAGCCGGTGCTGCAGGCCGCCCGGGACCCCGCGGGCGTGTTGCGGAAGGGGCTCAGGCGGGGCGCCACCCTTCAGGAGAACGAGATAGACAACCTCCAGACGCTGGCCTTGTTGAGTCTGGAGCAGATAGGCGATCCGGCCGCCGTGGACGTTATTCATCCGCTGCTGCGTTCGCCGCGGGGCCCGGTGGCGGTGGCGGCGGCCCGCGCCATCCTGCGGTTGATTCGGCAGTATCGCCCGGTCGCCGCGGCGCCGGAGCCGGTGGCGAAGCCGCCGGCCCAACCGCCGCCGCCCACGCAGCCGGCGGCCACGCAGCCGGCCCCCCCGGCCCTGCGCACCAGTGGCGGGAAGGATTGACCCGGCTTCTGTGCCGGCGGCGAGGTGCTCGGCGGGGCCGGGAATTGCCCGGGAGGCAACGTGGACGGGCCGGCTTTCCAGGAGGGAAATTGTCTTGACTTGCCCCGGGGCCGACATAGAATCGCCCCGGCTGACGAGGGCAGGCCGGCCAAAGGTGCCTTCATACAATATTGTCCCGTGAGTTGGATGTGACCTCAGGGTCGAAGCTGCGGCGGCCGGGCCGGTGCACAAAGGCAGGCTGCCGAAAGTGGCTTTTTCCGGGCGACGGATGTGCGTGCCCTGCCGGTGTGCCGCGAAGCTTGAGGCGCCAACGCGGTTTCTGAGCCCTCCAGGGCGCCATGGGAGGTTTTCCCCGGCGGAGCGGGGCGGCAGGCCGCTCCAGGGGCGTCATCGCCCGGCCAGGAAGGAGACGCACCGTTGAGTACGCTGACGAAGATCTGCGTGGTCCTGCTGGTAGTGCTGGTCCTGTTTGCCTGTCCGGTCTTCATCCAGAAAGCCCTCTTTGACGTCAACTGGAGGGCGTACGGCGAAGGCCAGCGGACCCGGGCCAACGTGGCCGAGACCACCCTGCGGAACCAGGTGCTGGCGGCCCAGAGGTGGCAGCGCGAATACGAGGAAGAGAGGCGCCGGGCCCAGGACATGGCCCAGCATTACCAGGGCCTGATTGATGACAGGAGCGGGGAGGTCGGCCGGCTGGCGCGGGAGCTGTCGGCCACGCAGGCCCGGATGAACGAGTTGACGTTCCAGCTCAAGGTCCAGCAGAGCACCATGGACGGGCTGGTCAAGCAGAACGCGGCGGTGACGGCGCAACTGGAGGCCCAGCGGAAGCTGAACATTGATCTGGGCGACCGGCTCCGCCGCTCGGAGGACCAGAACAAGGAATACGTGATCCTGCTGGAGACGGCGGAGAAGCAGGTCAAGGTGCTGAAGGGGCAACTGGACTCCAAGGAAGGGGAGATCAAGGAGTACCTGGGCAAGATCAAGCAGCTCGAGGAGGATCTGGCCCGGGCGACGGCCGGCGCGGCGCCCGGCGCGGCCCCTGCCGAGAGGGCCGTCCCCACGGCGGAAAAGATCGAGGGGGAGGTTCTTGCCGTCAAAGGGGACTTGGCCAGCCTGAACGTCGGGGCCGCCTCGGGCGTCAAGCAGGGCACGGTGTTCATTATTTACCGCGAGAATTTCATCGCTCACCTGCGCGTGGCGGACGTCAGCGCCTCCACCTGCGCGGGAGTGGTCTACGACCGCGTGGGTGAGGTGCGTCAGGGCGACAAGGTCACCACCCGGCTGGACTGAAAGGAGTTTGGCCATGACTTCGATGCCCCCTTCAGGCCCCGTGGTAAGGGTAAAGCCCCAGCCGGACGTGTACACCGTTCTGCTGATCGTGGCCGTTCTGGGCCTGGCCGTGACGGTCGGGGCGGTCATGTATGACCTGATGCACAACTACGGGCTGACGTTCGCGCGGCTGTTCTCAGGTCAGGAGACTCCTCCGATTTGAGCCAAGCGCCCGCGCCGGCAGCCGGGGCGCATGAGGGCTGGGCCGGCGGCGCCGGGAAACAAGGGCACAAGGCGCCTGAGCCTTTGGCAGAAGTCGCGGCGGCGGTCTGAGAGGCTGTCGGACCTGTGCGCCGCGGCCGGTCGGCAGGGCGCGCCGGATTGGGCCTGGGGCGAGCCCGGCGGCCAGTTCCTCCATGCCGCGGGCCGGGGTGGGCGCTGCTGGTAAGGACGATGTGGGCATGATCTTCGATTCCATTCTCGGGTGGTTCTCCATGGACATGGGGATTGACCTGGGCACGTGCAACACGCTGGTGTGCGTGCGCGGGCAGGGCGTGGTGCTCAACGAGCCCTCGGTCGTCGCCGTCAGGCGCGGGACCAACAAGGTGCTTCAGAACGGCAACGCCGTGGGCCTGGTGGCCAAGGAAATGCTGGGCAAGACCCCCGGCTCCATCAGCGCCATCCGCCCGATGAAGGACGGGGTGATCGCCGATTTCGACATCACCGAGGCCATGCTGTCCTACTTCATCCGCAAGGTGCACCGCCGCGGCTCGCTGGTCAAGCCGCGCGTGGTCATCTCCGTCCCCTCCGGAATCACCGCCGTGGAAAAGCGGGCCGTGCTCAATTCGGCCGAACGCGCCAACGCCCGCCGCGTGTACCTGGTGGAGGAACCCATCGCCGCCGCCATCGGGGCGGGGCTGCCCATCACCGAGCCCACCGCCTCCATGATCGTGGACATCGGCGGGGGCACCACGGAGGTGGCCATTATCTCCATCGCCGACATCAGCGTGTGCGAGTCCATTCGGGTGGCCGGCGACGACATGGACGAGGCCATCGCCGCGTACATGAAGCGCACCTACAACCTGATGATCGGCGAGCAGACGTCGGAGCGGATCAAGATCGAGATCGGCTCGGCCGCCCCGCTGGAGCAGGAGCTGACCATGGAGGTGCGCGGGCGGGACATGATTTCCGGCCTGCCGCGCAAGACCATCATTTCCTCTGAGGAGGTGCGCGAGGCGCTGCGCGAGCCCGTGGGGTCCATCATCGACTGCGTCATGCGCACGCTGGAGAAGGCCGAGCCGGAACTCGCCGCCGACCTGGTGGACAACGGCATCGTGCTGGCCGGCGGGACGGCCCTGCTGCGCGGCATCGACACCGTCATCTCCAACGCCACCGGGCTGGACGTGCGCATCGCCGACGACCCGCTGACCGTCGTGGCCCGGGGCACGGCCGTGTACCTGGAGAACCTCGACCTCTGGAAAGAGACCATGGAGTCGGACGAGGACCAGCTCTGATTCGCCCCGGCCGGCCGCGGCCGGCGTCACAGCAGCAGTTGCACGCCCAGCACGATGCCCAGGATGGTCAGCAGGCCCCCGCAGACGGCGTTGACCGCCCGCAGAAAGTTCGGGCCTACCCGCTGCGGACGTAGCCGAATCAGCAGCGAGACGGAGACGAACCAGCAGCTCAGCCCGGCCGAGGCCGCGGCCACGCCGTACCACACCCCCGCGCTGCCGGCCGGAATGCCTGCCTTGGCGATCAGTTTCGAGCCGACCCCCAGCCAGTACAGCAGCACCGCCGGGTTGATTAGCGTCAGGGCGGCGCCGGTCAGCACGTCTCGCAGCCGGCTGGTCGGCCCGGGCGGCGTGCCCGCCATCCGCGCCGCCAACCCCCGCCGGGGGGCGCGGGCGGCCTTGAGCAGGATGAGGACGCCGATCATCAGGATGATGGCGGCCCCGGGCAGCCCCACCCACTGACGAAAGGTCTTGGCGGGCAGCTTTTCCATGATCTGCGCCCCGCCCCAGAATCCCAGGGCGATGTAGGACGTCTCCAGGGCCACGCAGCCCGTCCCCACCCACAGGGCCCGCGTCCAGTGGAGGATCAGGCCGCGGCGAATGGCGAGCATGTTGACCGGGCCCATGGGGGCGGCCGCCATGATCCCCGCCACAAAGGCCGACGCTGCCAGCAGAGCTTGCGTCACGGCGTCTCCGGTTTCCTGCACGGGTTCGCAACCAGGCCATTGGCCCTGCCCTATGTTATCGGCAATGCCGCCGAGACCACAACAGCCGGCCCCCGGCGGCAGCGCCCCACGCCGCCGCGCCGGCGGCTTTTGTTTTCGTGTCCGGGGCCGCACTTTGCTGTATCATTGGGACGTTCGATTTCTGGTGGCGGGTTCGACAGGCATGAGGTTGCGAATCAGACCGTCGAAAAGAATGGTCCTGGC
>LJUF01000264.1 GCA_001303665.1 Phycisphaerae bacterium SM23_33
GCCTTCGCTGAAAGCGGCCTGCGCCGGCCGGCCAGGCCCCGGGCGTTCTGGCGCGTGAAGTCAAACACCCGGCGCACGTTCTTGAGCCGGTGCACCTCACCGCCGGGGGTGGCGTAGAGGGTCTGCTTGTTCTCGAGGCGCTGGCGCTTCGGCTCGCGGGCCGCCGCCTGGACGCCCGCGTGCCGGTTGAAGAAGCGGTACATCGCCTCGCGGTTCTCGAGGAAGTACCCGTGCTCGCGGGGTCCGATGAAAAGCTCGACGTCTTCGGCCCGCCCGAGGATCGCGTACAGCCGCCGCAGCTCCGCGTACACGGCCTGGAGTCCGCGGCGGTCGAAGTAGTCCTTGGCCTGGCCGAGCAGCAGCGTGGGGCGGGGGATGTTGGCGATGAAGAAGTCGGCCATGTCCAGGCCTGCCCCCAGCAGCCCCGGCGGGCCCTGCTCGGAGTCCGCCGGCCTTTCGTTCTCGAGGTTGTACAGGTACTGCGTGACGAAGCAGCCGGGGGCGGCCATGCTGAAGCGGTCGTCCAGGGCGGTCAGGAAGGTGGTCATGGTGCCGCCGCCGGAGTTGCCGGTCACGCCCACGCGCGCGGGGTCCACCTCCGGGCGGCTGAGCAGGTAGTCCAGGCTGCGAATGCCGTCCCACACCCGCCAGGCGCCGAAGAACTCCCCCAGCAGCGACATCTGGTTGCCGGCCATGTTGTGTTCCTGGCAGCACCCGCGCGGGTGCGCCCGCCCCTCGCGCCCGGGGTACTGAAGCCGCTCGCCCTGGCTGACCGGGTCGTAGATCAGCACCACGTAGCCTTGCCGGGCCAGGTTGGCACAGAAGCCCTGATACAGGCCGTGCGCCTTCCCGTCCTGGGCGTGGCCGCAGGTGCCCAGAACCGCCGGCCGGGGGCCCGACGCGCCCCTCGGGATGTACAGGTTGGCCGTCACCGGAAAGTCCGGCCCGCTCTCGTAGATGACCTTCTCGATGGTGTAGTGCCGCCGCCGGACGGTCCCGGTGACTCGCGGCTTCAGCGGGGTGCGCTTGGGGGAGGGCCCGAAGCATGCCCGCAGCTTGCGCCGAACCTGGGCCCGCAACTGCATCAGTTGGGCCTTGGTCTTCACGCGCCCCCGCGCCTCCGCCCGCTGCCGCAGCGCCGCCCGCTCCCTGGCCACGAAGTGCTCGTGCACCATGTGGCCATAAGGGCATTCTTCCCGCGTGTTCGACTTCGGCATTGACGCTCTCCTGCTGTCGGTCCTGGGCCGGGCCATGCCGCCTGATGCGAAACCCCCGGAGAGTCTCGCCGGCCGCTCTTCGCCCGACCGCCAATAACATCCTGTCGGGCGCGTGTCAATTGACGGGTCGCGGGCGTCGGACGGGCGCGCCGTCCGACCGGCGGCAGCGCGTTTCGCAGCCCCGGGAACCGCCAACGGCCCGCGAACCGTGCCACCCCACCCCGACGTACGTCGGGGCCCTCGCACCCATTTTCCAGAGGAAGAAACTTTACCCTGGCCTGGGGGAAGTCGGGGGCGTAATGTATTCGGCTTCAACACCTTGGGTGGCCGGCGTGGAGGGTCGCCGCGATGGTCGAGGCCAAAGCAATGCGTGTGGTCTTCGGTGAGATGCTTTGCCAATTGGCCGAGGAGTTTCCGGAAATGGTCGTGCTGGACGCCGACGTGTCCAGCAGCACGCAGACGCGGATGTTCGCCCGGAAGTACCCGCAGCGCTTTTACAACTTCGGCGTGGCGGAGGCGAACATGGTCTCGGCGGCGGCGGGGATGTCCACATGCGGGCTGATTCCCGTGGCCTCGTCGTTTGCCTTTCTCTTGGCGACCCGGGCGGCCGACACCGTCCGCAGCCACGTCGCCTACGGGCGGCTGAACGTGAAGCTCGCCGGGGGGTACGCGGGGCTGTCCGACCACGCCGACGGGGCCAGCCACCAATCGCTGATGGACCTGGCCGTGATGCGGGCCATGCCGAACATGACCGTGCTGGTGCCCTCGGACGCGGAGACCACCCGCGGGGCGGTCCGGGCCATGCTCGCCCATCACGGGCCGGCCTACCTCCGCCTGTCCCGGGCCCCGGTGGGGTCCTGCCACGGCGCCGATGAAACATTTCAGATCGGCCGGGCATGCCTGCTGCGCGAGGGCAGCGACGTCACTCTGGCCGTCTGCGGCACGCTGCTGGCCGAGGCATTGGCAGCCGCCGAGGCCCTGGCGGCCGAGAAAATTGCGGCTGCCGTGCTAGAATTTGGCACGGTCAAGCCGCTGGACGTGGATGCGCTGTGCTACTGGGCCGGCAGGACCGGCGCGGTCGTGGCCGTCGAAGAGCACAGCGTCCACGGCGGCTTCGGCGGGGCGGTGGCCGAAGCCCTGG
Source organism: Phycisphaerae bacterium SM23_33 (assembly GCA_001303665.1). GTDB lineage: Bacteria > Planctomycetota > Phycisphaerae > SM23-33 > SM23-33 > SM23-33. The sequence continues at coordinate 2,359 of LJUF01000264.1, forward strand.
CCGAGAACCGCCCGGTGAAGCTCCGCCGCGTGGGCGTGAAGGATCGCTTCGCCGAGAGCGGCCCGTACGAGGCGCTTCTGGACAAATACGGCCTGTCGGCCCCGCACATCGCCCGGGCGGCGCGGGAGCTGCTGGCGGGCGGGTAAGCTTGATACGTCGGCATCGGTCCCGCCGGGAGGTGACGTTGGACCGGGACGGCGAGGAACCTGGTTCATGGTCATGCCATGAATGCCAGGAGGATCAGTGATGGCACAGGAAGCGAGGGACTTGGCCAAAGAGGCGGCGAGGTCGCTGCTGGCTGAATGGAAGTGGCGGACGTACATCTTCGGGCTGGCGTGTCTGCACCGGACGGGCCCGATGGCCCGCCGGCTGGGCAGACGGGCCCTGGTCGTGGGCAATTCGCATCCCTGGCTTGACCCCACGGCCGAAGCGGTGACGGCGTCGCTCCAGGCAACCGGCATGGAGGTCGTCGGGCGCGTCGAGGGCGCCCGGCCGAACTCGCCCCGCGAAGACGTGTTTGCCATTCAGGACGCCATCGCGGCCGCCAGGCCGAAGGTCGTCGTCGCCATCGGCGGCGGCTCGACCATCGACGCGGCCAAGGCCGCCGGCGTCCTGGCCACCTTCGAGGGGGACCTGCACGACGTCGGACCCTATTTCGGCGAGGGCAAGGTCACCCGGGCCCTTGAAGCCAGAGGCCGCCGGCTGCCCGCCCTGCTGGCTGTCCAGACCGCCGCCGGGAGCGGCGCCCACCTGACGAAGTATTCCAACATCACCGACCCCGCCAGCGCGCAGAAGAAGCTCATCATCGACACGGCTATCGTGCCCGCCCGCGCCGTCTTCGACTACGCGGTCACCCGCACAGCCCCCCCGGCGCTGACCGCGGACGGGGCCTTTGACGGGATCGGCCACCTGGCCGAGCCCTACTACGGGGCCGGGCCGCAGAGCATAGACCAGTTGGAGGCCCTGGCCAGGGCCGGCGTGGAGCTGATCGTCTCCAGCCTCCGGCAGGCCCTCGAGTCGCCCGATGACCTGGACGCCAGGGAGGCCCTCGGGCTGGCCACCGACCTGGGCGGCTACGCCATCATGCTCGGCAGCACCAGCGGCCCGCACCTGAACAGTTTTTCCATGGTGGACATCCTGGCCCACGGCCGGGCCTGCGCGGTGCTTCAGCCGTACTACACGGTCCTCTTCGCTCCGGCGATCAAGCGGCAGCTGCGGGTGCTGGGTGAGATCTACGCCCGCCACGGCTTCATCCGTGCCGCCCTCAACCCGCTGGGCGGGCGCGACCTGGGCCTCGTCGTGGCCGAGGGCATGATGGGCCTCTCCCGGACCGTCGGCTTTCCGACCACGCTGGGTGAGGTGCCGGGCTTCACCGGCGAGCATGTCGCCCGGGCCCTGGCCGCCGCCAAGAACCCCCAACTGGCCTCGAAGCTGCAAGCCATGCCCACGCCCATGTCGGCGGACCAGGTCGATGAGTTCATGGGTTCGGTGCTGGAGGCCGCCCGCACGGGCGAGCTCCGCCACGTCCGCAACCTTCCGCAGGAGGAGTGACCATGGCGGCCCAGCCAGCCTCCAGGATCAAGATCATCCTCGACACGGACATCGGCGACGACATCGACGATGCCATCGCCCTTTGCTTCGCCCTGGGCTCGCCGGAGTTCGAGCTGCTGGGCGTCACGGCGGTCTACGGCGACGTCCTGACCCGCGCCCGCATCGCCCGGAAGATGCTCGACCTCTGCGGGCGGCCGGACGTGCCCGTGCGGATGGGCTTCGAGCGGCCGCTGGCGTTTGAGTATCACCCCGGCACGGCCCCGGAGGAGTGCTCCCAGCGGCGGGCGGTCGCCGACGACCCCGAGCCGCTGGAGCGGTCGGGCGGCGCGGCCGAGTTCATCGCCGAGATGGTTCGCAGGCATCCCGGGCAGATCCACGTGCTCACCATCGGAGCGATGACCAACGCGGCGGCCGCCCTGTGCATGGATTCCTCCCTCTCCGGGCAGATGGCGGGCGTGACCTCGCTGGCCGGCTACGCCCCGCCCAGGGAAGGCGTTCCCGAGTGGAACGTCCGCTACGACCCGCTGGCGGCCCAGTGCGTGGCCAGGTCCGGCGTGGCCTGGACGGCCATCGGCGCCGACGTCCAGGGCGACAACGGGCTCACGCGGCCCGAGTTCCAGGCCCTGCGCGACTGCGGGCTGCCCGCGGCACAGTTCCTGCTGGAGCTGATCGTGCTGATGAAGCGCTACAAGGGCCGCGGCAACCCCAGCGTCCGCGGCATCCAGGACGTTCAGTCCACCCACGTCGCCGACGTGATGTCCCTGGCGTCTTTCCTGATCCCGGAACGAATGGGCCTGACCCGCGGCTGGGTGCGGGTGGATAACAACGGCGCGATCCGGTTCAGCCCGGACGAAAACGCCCCGCACCGGTTCGCGCAGTCCAAGCTTCCGCCTGGCTGCTACCGCGGGGAGATCCTGCGCCGGCTCCTGGCCGCCGGGGCGGCGGCGAACGAGTAAGGGCCGCGTGGGCCGGGCCATCGCACCATCACCGCGGAGATCGCGGAGGGCGCAGAGCCGGAAAGTGGACTGGCACGGCACCCCGCCAGCGGCCCCAGGGGCTTGGGGGCAGGCGCGCTCAGAAGCCGAAGGCTGGGACGCCCCGGCGGGGCACGCTTGGCAGTCCCACCTTCCGTCTGGCGTCATTTGGCAATAGCCCCGGGCGCCAGCCCGGGGCGGGAGCGCGCGGTGACCATAGCCCCGGGCATGACCCTGGGGCGCCAGGGCGCGGTGACCATAGCCCCGGGCGCCAGCCCGGGGCGGCAGCGTGCGGTGACCATAGCCCCGGGCACGACCCTGGGGCGCTAGCGCGCGGTGAC
>LJUF01000265.1 GCA_001303665.1 Phycisphaerae bacterium SM23_33
CGGGCGCTTCGGCGAGTCCGCCCTGACCACCAACGCCACGATGACGTCCAGGCAGACCCGCCGCTTCTGCAAGCTCGATACCGCCGGCGAGACCCTGCTGAAGCAGGCCATGACCGAGCTGGGCCTGTCCGCCCGCGCCCACGACAAGGTGCTGCGGATCGCCAGGACCATCGCGGACATGGAGGGCAACGAGAACATCCAGGCCCATCACCTGGCCGAGGCCGTGCAGTACCGCAGGCTGGACAGGAGGTTGTAGTCGCGGATCGCCGGCCGGTCCCCGCCGGCCGTCTTGGGGGGATCGGCCCCGGGGGCCGGGGCGAATTCCATGGCGGCTTTGCGCTTGCCAGCGGCATCGGGCGCGGGTAGACTTAGGCGTTCGATCGCGCGTTGGCCTGTGGCGGAAGCACTCTGGTGGTGACGGCACCACTCCTTCACCGGTCTTCGCACCGGTCACTTTCGCCAGGAGTTTGGATCATGAAGCGGATTTATGTTGGGGGTCTGTCGTACGAGACCACGGAGGAGAAGCTGCGGGAACTGTTCGCCGCCCACGGCTCGGTGGAAGGTGTCGCCATCATCACGGACCGGACGACCGGCCGGTCGCGCGGGTTCGGATTCGTCGAGATGACCGACGACAACGAAGCGACGGCCGCCATTACCGAGCTGAACGGCGCGCAGCTCGACGGCCGGACGTTGACCGTCAACGAGGCCCGCCCCCGCCCCGGGCGTTCTTTCCGCTCCCGTGACCGGAGAGACGAGGGCGGCGGGTCCGGCGATCGCGGACGGCGACGCTGGTAAGCCGTTCGCGGCCTTTCCCGGCCCCCTCGGCCCGTTGGTAGGTGCGTCCGGGCAGGCTCAGACGGAGACCTGGGCGACCGCCCTGTTGCCCGGCCGGCCGTGAGCCTCAGGTCGGGTGTGAAAGTTGCGCGCCGACCGCGGCGGCTCACGCCAGGAACAGGTTCTTGCTGGGGAAGTTCGGATCGCTGGTGAGGTTCACGCCCAGCTTCCGCAGACCGGCTTCGTCGCCGGGCGGTGGAATGTGCGTCATGTGGGCCTCGCACCCACGCAGCGCTTTCAACTGCTCCATCGCCAGCCGGGCCGTCGGATTGGTCGTCGAGCTTATGCTCAGCGCGATCAGCGTCTCCTCCAGGTCCAGGCTGATCTGCTTGCCGTTGAGGATCCTGTCCTTGAGGTCGGCGATGGACTGGATGATGTTGGGGGCCAGCAGGTGGATCTTCTGCGGGATCTCCGCCAGCTCCTTGATGGCGTTCAGGACCACGCTGGAGGCGGCGTGCATCAGGGGGGAGTTCCCCCCGGTCACGATCTTGCCGCTGTCAAGCTCGACGGCGGCGCCGCAGAACACCCCCTTGTGCCCCTTCTGCTGCTGCTGGGCTCCGGCCGCCGCCCGCCGGGCCGGGTCCACCACCGCCCGGTCCTCCGGGCTGAGGTCGAGCTCCTTCATCAGCCGCTCCACCCTCTGCACCACCTTCTGATCGGCCACGCCCATGGCGTATTCGCAGGCGTAGCGGAAATACCTTCTTATGATCTCCTCTTTGGCCGCGGCCTGCACCACCTCATCGGAGGTGATGGCAAAGCCCGCCCGGTTCACGCCCATGTCCGTGGGCGAGCTGTAGAACGATTCCGAGCCGGTGATCTTCTCCAGGATGCGCTTCAGCACCGGGAACACTTCGACGTCCCGGTTGTAGTTCACGGCCGTCCGGTGGTACGCCTCCAGGTGAAACGGATCGATGACGTTGAAGTCGCCCAGGTCGGCCGTTGCCGCCTCGTAGGCCACGTTCACCGGGTGCTTCACCGGCAGGTTCCAGATCGGGAACGTCTCGAACTTGGCGTAGCCGGACGGGACGCCGCGCTTGTAGTCGTGGTACAGCTGGGACAGACAGGTGGCGAGCTTTCCGCTGCCCGGCCCCGGGCCGGTCACCACCACCAGCGGGTTGTTCGTCTCAATGAAGCCGTTGGCGCCGTAGCCCTCGTCACTCACGATGCGGTCCACGTCGGAGGGATATCCTTTCGTCACCGGGTGCGTGCAGACGTGGATGTCGCGGCGCTGGAGCTTGTTCTTGAAAATCTTCGCCGCCGGCTGGTCCACGTAGCGGGTGATGACCACCGCCAGCACTTCCAGCCCCCAGTCCCGCAGGTCGTCAATGAGCTTGATGGCATCCGAGTCGTAGGTGATGCCGAAATCCGCCCGGACCTTCTTGCGTTCGATGTCCCCGGCGTGGATGCACAGCAGGATGTCCGCCTGGTCCTTCAGTTGCTGCAGCAGGCGCATCTTGACGTTCGGGTCAAACCCGGGCAGGACCCGCGCGGCGTGGTAGTCGAAAAGCAGCTTGCCCCCGAACTCGAGATACAGCTTGTTGTGGAAGCGCTGGACGCGTTCCAGGATCGCCCGGCTCTGCTCGGTGAGATACTGCTCGTTGTCGAAGCCAATCTTCCGGGGCATCCGTCCTCCTCTGCCCAAGCCGTTCTGAACGTCCCTGTATACCCCCGCCCATTCCGCCCGTCAAGCGCGCCGCGCCTGCCCAAGCCCTGGCCCGTGCCCGCCTGCACGGCCCCGCAGCGCGCCGCAAGCCGGCATCCCATGGGAACTGCGATGAAATCACCAGAGGTGGCTTCGGTCCGGCCGCGAGCGGGCCGGCCCCGGCTCCAGCCCACCGGCCGCGCCCGTCCCCGCTATTTCAAGCTCAACTCTTTCCGGCTGCGATTCAGGTGACTCTTGAGACGCTCCAGGATGGCCGAGTGCATCTGCGAAACCCGCGACTCCGACAACGCCAAGGTCTCGCCGATCTCCTTCATCGTCATGTTCTCGAAATAGTACAGGACAATGATGAGCCGCTCCGCCCGGCTCAGTCCGCGCGTCACCCATTCCTTCACGTCTTTCCTCTGGAAATGCTGGAACGGGTCCTCGCTGCGCTTGTCCTCCAGGACGTCGATCTCCCGCACGTCCCGATTGGAATCCGTCTCAAACCACTTCCGCGACAGACTCACCACCCCCACGGAGCGCGCGTCGCGTTGAAGCTTGCGGAAATCGCGCAGGCTCATCCGCATCTTCTTGGCCAGCTCCCGCTCGGTGGGCTTCCGGCCCAGCTCGATCTCAAGCGCGCTGCGGGCCGCCTCCAGCTTGTGGGCCCGGCTGCGGACCAGCCGGGGCACCCAGTCCATGCTCCTCAGCTCGTCCAGGATGGCGCCCCGAATCCGCTGGGTGCAGTAGGTCTCGAACTTCACTCCCCGGGAAGGGTCGAACGCGTTGATGGCGTCCACCAGCCCGAAGGTTCCGGCCGAGATGAGATCGTCCAGGTCGACTTCGTCCGGCAGCTTCGCATACAGCCGCTCGGCCGTGTACCGCACCACCGATAGGTAGTGCTCCACGAGCTTGTTGCGGGTTCTTCGACTATGGGTCTTGGCAAAGCTCTGCCACCACTTCATCACGGTATCGGCGTCAACAGCCGCAATTGCAGATGTCATGGCAGACTCCTTCGGGCTGCGCCTTCAACAGTTCCGTCTGACCGGGCCAACCGAATCCCAGACCCGTCGGCCCGGCGGGTTCCGCCAGCCGAGATGCTGCGCGCTTGCGAAACCACCCCACCTGGATCAGCCAAGGTTCCAGAACTACCGCTTATATTACCCATTTCCCTTATACTCTCTAGACTATGCATTCTGCGCAGCTTGTCAAGACAATTTCTCAGAAAAATTGCTCGCCGCCAATGGCAGAAAACGCCAGATTATTCCTATCTCATTGAAAATACGCGGCTTATGCAAATGCACTTGGCAAGTGACGGTCTCACCCAGCCAGGTTCGGGGCGGGAAGCTGCCGCCCGGGCCACCTTGACAAAGCCCTTGCTCCGGGTGGGTCTTCCGTCAACCTGGGCGGGGCCTGTGGTGCCCGGCCGTGCCCGATCCGCCAACGCCCTCCTCACGATGTCCGCAGAAATGCCCATCCGCTCCCTCACCGATTCGCATCCAGCGTGGCAAAGTGGTCGCGAATCTCTTGCAGGGACCTGTTCTGCTGCTTCAGCCGGGCAATCATCTCAAGCCGGGCGAACACGGCCTCATCGTACAGTCTGTGCCCGCCGGCCGTCCGCCGGGCCTCGGTGATCAGGCCCATGGTGGTGTAATTGTGGATCGTCTGGCGCGACACTCCCGTGTACTCCACGATCTCTCCGATGCGGTACAGCTTCGGGGGCGCCGGTCGCCGGGGCCGGTCCGAGGCGAAGGGCCTGCGGCCCGCCGGCCGGGGCGGCTGGGGGGCATCAGGGCCAGGCCAGGATTTCGCTGGAGGGCTGTTCATCGCCTATGGCTTTTTACGTTTTGTAAAAAATATACGTATGCCGCGTGCGGACGTCAACCAAATTCCTGGCGTTCGAAAGATTTTTTTCGCCAGCCGTTACCCCTTACTGGACAAGGGCGTGCGCCAAACCCCGTCTTCTTTGGGCGGCCCCCGCGCTTTCCTCGGACCCAGCCAACCCCTCCGGGCAGCGCGGACCACCCCCCGGCAAAGCTCACTGGGATGCATCCGGCTTCCGGTGGCCCTCGCCCCTCTTGGCCGTGGGCAGCGGTCCTCACAGGCTGGAGGCCTGTGCAACCAGTTACTCGACGCTGCCGCGGGGGATCATCTAAAGCTGCATCCACCTCCTGGAAGTTCTCCCCTGCGGGTGGCTTCGTCTTCCCAGGTCAAGCGTTGGAGCGAGCCAGTCGCCGCCATAGAATGCGTGGCAGCCTAGGAGAAAGGCATGAAAAGAGTTTTTGAAGAGTACCGCGGCCGGGTGACCGTCACCGACGGCGCCTGGGGCACGCAGCTCCAGGCGGCGGGCCTGCCGCCCGACGCCTGCCCCGACCTCTGGAACCTCGAGAACCCCCAGGCGGTCGAAGCGGTCGCGAGGGGCTACGTCCAGGCCGGCTCACGCATCATCCTGAGCAACACGTTCCGCGCGAACCGCTTTTCGCTGGCCAACTGGGGCCTGGGCGAGCGGGTGGCCGAGATCGCCCAGGCCGGCGCCGCCATCAGCCGCCGGGCCGCCGGTCAGGCCGTGAAGGTCTTTGCCTCCATCGGCCCGACCGGGAAGATCGTGATGATGGGCGAGGTCTCCGCCGAGGACATCTACGCCGCGTTTGCCGAGCAGGCGGGCGGCCTGGCCCGCGGGGGCGCCGACGCCATTCTGTGCGAGACCTTCACGGAGTTGGAAGAGGCGATGCTGGCC
>LJUF01000266.1 GCA_001303665.1 Phycisphaerae bacterium SM23_33
TCGCCCAGGCGAGGGTCCGGCAGCAGGCCGGGTGCGTTGAAGGCTTCAGGTTTGTCCAGGTGTTGGTGGCCGGGTCGAGGGCGAAGGTGGTGTCGTCGCTGAAGTACACAATCCGCTTGCGCTGGGCGTCCCAGCAGGCCTGGTGGAAGGTGTGAATCGGGCTGGGCCGGACCACGCCGTCGAACTCGTGCCAGCGCACCCAGTTCGTGGCGGCATAGCCCCCGACCGCCCGCAGCCGGGGACCGTCCGTGCCCATCTGGCCGTAGATGCGAAACGGCGGATAGCCCTCCGCCGTCCATCTGCCTGCCACCGCCGCCGGAAAGGCAGGCCTCCAGCCCGGAGCGGTCGGCCGGAGACTCTCCAGCTCATACCGCAGATACCGGCTGCGGTCGGGCATCTTGCCGCCGATGCCCCAAAGGTACAGCCGATCGACGCTTTCGGCATAGATCACCCGGGCGAAGGCCTTCCCGCCGGCGCCGTCTTCCCGGTCGATCGGCGTCCACGTGTTGGCTGGAAGGGCGGAGAAGTCCCGCACGGCCGGGGCGCTGTCCTGTGCCCGACACAGGCCGCCCGCCGCGCAGCAGACGAGCACCGCACAGAGGACTGGGCTGGGTGCTTTCATCGTTCTTTCCTCGCTGCGACCTCCCCGCCTGGGCGTTCACGCCGGGCAGTGGGCGTCGCGGGTGGCGCTGACCTTGGCGACGATGGACTCCGGCTTTTCGTCGGGGTTCCACAAGGCCTCGGCCAGCAGGGACGGTTGAAGACTTTGAGGTTGGCCTTCATCGCTCGGTTCCTTGTGAGCGTCCCGAGGGGCCTTTCATGCTTCACTGAAGTGAGCACGCCGGGGGCGGCACGCGGTTCAGGCAAGGTCGCTCAGCATCTCCGCGCACAGCCAGAGGCAGCGCGGCACGTGGAAGCAGCCCTTCCACTTTCCGCCCTTGAGGTCCAGGAACGCCCGGCCGCCGCGGTCCAGGTAGCCGAACCATTCGCCGAACTCGGCGTCGTGGAAGTGCTCCCAGGTGTAGGCGTGCACCTTTTCGTACCAGGCGGCGAATTCTTCCCGGCCGGTGCAGCGGAATGCCTCCAGCAGGGCGACCAGCGCCTCGGCGTGGACCCACCACAGCTTTCGGTCCCACTCCAGTTGCTCCGGCGGCTTGCCGCGGGCGTCCATGAAGTAGAAGAACCCGCCGTATTCCTCGTCCCAGCCGAACTCGAGCATGTCGGGGATGGCCGCGACGGCGGTGGCAACGGCGTCATCCCTTTCCCAGGCGCGGCCGGCGTGGATCAGAAACCACAGGCATTCCAGGGCGTGGCCCGGGGTGACCAGGCGGCCGGTGAAGGTGTCGGGGTGGCCGCCGTCGGGGGCCACGTGCTCGAAGACCAGCCCCTCTTTGCGGTCCACGAAAAGGCGGAGGATCTTCTCCAGGCTTTCGATCCCGCGCTGCCGGAAGACCGGTTGGTCAATCGTCGAGTCCAGCTCCAGCGACAGGTTCACGTTGATCATGTCGAAGACCATCGACTCCATCGGCCTGGCGCCGGGAACCAGCCGCGAATACGGGTCGGGCTTGGTCTGGAGCCATCGCTGAATGCCGCGGTAGGTCCTCAGCGCCAATTCGCGTGCCCACTCGGCCCCGGCGGCCGCGGCGTATTCGGCCAGGCCCATCGCGCAGAAGCAGTCGCTGAAGATGCAGGGGTTGGCGTAAGGCTTTCCCGAGCGCTCGAGGGCGAAGTAGACGTGCCCGTCCTTATCGAAGCCGTGGTCGCGGATGAACTCGGCCCCGAGCCCGGCCAGCTCCAGGTATGCCGGGTCCTGCCGGGCGTGCCGATGCATCTTGGCCAGCGTCCACACCTGCCGGCCTTGGAGCCACATGAACTTGTCGGTGTCGAAGATTTCCCCCCGGCGGTCCAGGCAGGTGAAGTACCCGCCGCATTTGCGGTCCGGCGAGTGCCGGGCCCAGAAGGGCAGCACGTCTTCCAGCAGCTTCTGGCGGTAGAACTCGGCGTAACGGGAAACGTCCATCGCCCGGTCCCTTTCGCGCCGTGGTCGCAAGCATGGTATCGGGATGCGCTGGGTGCGTAAAGCCCGCGCATGGCTGTCGGTGAGTCTTATGGGTGATGAAAATTTTCCGGCGCCCTGTGGCATTGGGATGCGGGTCTTGTAGAATCCCCGAACATGTATGCAGCGGTTCGTGGCGTTTTGTAAGGACAAGCAGACATGGCGCAGCAGAAGGCCGATAAGGCCGGGCACGCAGCCCACACGCAGAAGGCCGACCAGCTTGGAATCGTCGACGGCATCCGGCGGCCGCTGAAGATCGTTTTCCTGGGGGCCGGCAGCGGCTTCCTGGAGCACCTGGCCAAGGACGTGCTGAACATCCCCGGCGCCGAGCAGGGCGAGTTCGCACTGGTGGACATTGACCCGCAGCGCCTTGAGCTCGCCGAGGCGCTGATGAAGGTCATTCTGGAAAAGATGGGCAAGGCCGGCGGCTGGAAGCTCGCCGCGACCACCGACCGCCGCCAGGTGTTGGCCGGCGCCGACTACGTCATCAACTGCATCGAGGTCAGCGGCACCGGCTGCGTCCGCTTCGACAACGACATCCCGGCCAAGTACGGCGTGACCCAGTGCATCGGCGACACGATCGGCCCGGGCGGGCTGTTCAAGGCCCTGCGGACCGTGCCGGTCTGGCTGGCGGTGCTGGCCGACGTGGAGCGGCTGTGCCCGCAGGCCTGGGTGCTGAACTACACCAACCCCATGAGCATCATGTGCCTGGCGGCGGCCCGGGTCAGCGCCGCCAAGGTCGTCGGCCTGTGCCACAGCGTCCAGGGCGCCAGCCATCAGCTGGCGCGATGGTCCAACGTCCCGTATCCCGAGCTGAAGTGGACCTGCGCGGGGATCAATCACCTGGCCTGGTTCACGGAGCTGAGCCACCAGGGCCGGGACCTGTACCCGGCCTTGAAGGAACGGGCCCGCACCGACAAGGAATTCGCCGAGCAGGACCTGGTGCGGTTCGACCTGATGGAGCATTTCGGATACTACTGCACCGAGTCCAGCGGCCACGACAGCGAGTATCTGCCTTACTACCGCAAGCGGCCCGACCTGATGGAGAAGTATTGCCGCGAAGGCTACCGCGGCGCCACCAGCTTCTACGCCGACGGCTGGCCGCAGTGGCGCCAGCGCTGCGACCAGCGCCGGCGCGACGTCATCGCCGGCAAGGAACAGCCCAGGCTCGAGCGCTCCTGGGAGTACGCCAGCTTCATCATCGAGGCCATGGAGACCAACAGCCCCTTCGTCCTCCACGGCACCATGCCCAACGCCGGCCTGATCAGCAACCTGCCGGGCGACGGGGTGGTCGAGGTCGCCTGCCTGGTGAACCGCAACGGCGTCGCCCCCACTCGCTACGGCAAGCTGCCCTCAGCGTGCGCCGCCCTGTGCGACTGGAACATGCGGATGTATGACCTGGCCGCCGAGGCCTGCATCCACCGCAGCCGCAAGCTCGCCGAGCAGGCCCTCATGCTCGACCCGCTCACCGCTGCGGTGTGCTGCCCGGCCGAGATCCGCCAGATGACCGCCGAGCTCTTCGAGGCCGAAAAGGACTTCCTGCCCGGCTTCTGAGGCGTCCGGGAGGGCTCTGCCATGTCGAACCAGGATCTGTTTGCCTTCGAGCCGCTTGGCCAAAGCGGGCGGGCGAGGCTGGCGGTGGACCTGAACGTCCGCTGTCCGCATCCGGTCAATCCTCTTTTGTATGGCAAGTTCTGCGAGCATCTCGGCCGCAACATCTACCAGGGGATGGAGGCGCAGATCCTCTACAACCCCACCTTCGGCAAGATGAAGGTGGAGCGCGCCTTTGTCCGCAGGCTGGCCGAGCGTTCCGGCTGGCCCGACGCGAAGCCCGCGGCCGCCGCCTACGCCGACGGGGGAGCGTTGGGTTGGTTCCGGCTGGGCACCAAGCGGCAGGTGCTGCTCAGCCCGGACGCGGGCCCGCACGGCGGCCAGGCCCAGCGCTTCGAGGCGCCGAGGGCCTCAGCCAAAGCACCCAAGGGGATCGGACAGTGGACGTATCTGCCGCTGCATCGCACCCGCGGCTACGAGTTCAGGGTGGTGGGGCGGGCCGTGCGGCCCTGTCAGATCGAACTGAGTCTCGCGCCCGTCGCCGGCGGCAAGGCCGGCGAGCGGATCGCCCGGGCGGTGCTGGACCTGAGGGCGGACTGGCAGACGTTTACCGGCCGGCTGGACGTTGCCGAAGCCGCCGAGGTGGACCAGAACGGCCTGTTCCTGCTGGGCATCACGGCGGCCGGGCCGGCGAACGTCGTCCTCGACCGGGTCCTGCTGTATCCGGGCGATCACGTCGGCCATGCCGACCCGGATATCCTTCGGCTGCTGAAGGAGGCGCGGCTGCCGATTCTGCGCTGGCCGGGCGGCAACTTTGTTTCGGGCTACCGCTGGCGGGACGGGGTGGGGGCGGTGGACGCCCGGCCGACGCAGCCCAACCCGGTGTGGGGCGGGGTGTTCGAGTCGAACCTGTTCGGGACCGACGAGTTCATTGCCTATTGCCGGGAGGTCGGCTGCCGACCTTTGATTTGCGTCAACGCCGGCGACGGCACGCCGGCCGAGGCCGCCGCCTGGGTTGAATACTGCAACGGCTCGGCGGATACCCCGATGGGCCGCCTGCGCGCGGAAGGCGGGCATCCTGAGCCCTACGCCGTGCACTATTGGGAGATCGGCAACGAGATCTTCGGCCGCCACCAGATCGGCTGGACCACGCCGGCCGGAAACGTCGACCGCTACATGCGCTTCGCCCAGGCCATGCGGGCGGTGGACCCCTCCATCCGGCTGCTGGCCTGCGGCGGGCTGCACCTGGGGGTGGACGCGGAGTGGAACCGGCGCCTCATCAGCGAAACCAGCGGCACGGCCGACTGCCACACCCATCACATCCTGGAAGGCGGCACCGTGGACGAGGCCGTGGACCCGAAGGAGCTCTTTCACGCCTTCATGGGGTACCCCATCCGTATCGGCCGGGATTACCGACTCATGCGCGAGCGGATGCTTGCCGGCGGCATCAGCCGGCCGCGACTGGCCATTACCGAATTACAGCTTTTCGCATCGTACCCGCACGGGCGGCGGGGCGGACCGGCGGCGCCTCCCCGCATCCCCACGCCCGCCACCATTTCCGAGGCCCTGTACCTGACGCTGATCGTCAACGAGTG
>LJUF01000267.1 GCA_001303665.1 Phycisphaerae bacterium SM23_33
CGATCTGTCGCTGATACGCCGAGAGTCGGAAGAAGTAGTTCTCCTCGGCCACTTCAACCGGCCTGGTGCCATGCTCCGGGCAGCGCCCGTCCACCAGGTCTTTTTCGAGATAGAAGTCCTCGCAGCCGGTGCAGTACAGGCCGCGATACTGTTTGCGGTAGATGTCGCCCGGCCGGAGGCCCTGCCACAGGGCGTGGACGCCACGGCGGTGGCGGCCCTCCGTGGTGCGAAGGAAGTCGTCGGCCGACACGTTCAGGGCCGTGAGGAGTTCGTGGAACTTGTGCGAGTTGCGATCCACAAGCTCCTGCGTGGCCAGGTTTAGCTCGGCGGCCGCGAGCACGTTCTTGGCGGCGTTCTCGTCGGTGCCGGTCTGGAAGCGAACCTCCCGGCCGAGCAGGCGGCTGGCCCTGGCGAGGGCGTCGGCCTGCACCAGCTCCAGGGCGAAGCCCACGTGCGGGGCCGCATTGACGTATGGAATCGACGTGGTGACGTATATCCTGCGCTTCATTGGAAATCTCCTGCCGTAAGGGGGAAAGAAAAAGGCCCAGGGCTTTCAGTGTGCCCCTGGGCCTGTCAGGTCGTCAGAACTCGGGGGGATTATGGCATGATGCCCGAGCCGCCGACACAGCAGGCCCGCGGCATCATCATTCGACGTGACGATGCAGTCGCAGAACCCGGCTTGTCAGAACGGCTCGGCATTACACGTCCTTTCCGACCAAAACATCATATCAGACGTTTACCGCAGCGCCAACCGTCCTTATCGGCATGATCGAGCATGGTAATAATCAGTCACAGTCTTGAAGTTTTTTTGTAGCATCGGGGTCCGGACGGTTGTCTTTGGAATAGAGCCAGTGAAAGGGCCACAGGGCGTGTTGACGGATGCGCAGCTCGTTGGCCGCGTACTCTCCGGCGATACCCAGGCGTTCGGTTCGTTGGTCGCCCGGTATGAGGGCCTGGTGGCGGCGGTGTGTCGCGGCCTGATCGACGACGACCACGAGGCCCTGGACGCCGCCCAGGACGCGTTCGTGAGGGCGCACCTGAACCTGGGGCAGTTGCGGGACCCCGGGCGGCTGGCGGGCTGGCTTCGGCGGGTGGCCTACTCCGTCTGCATGAACCGGCTGAAGGGCCGCGGGGGCGGCGCCGTGGCGATCACGCCGGAACAGCTCGATGCGATGCAGCTTCCCGACGCCGCGCCCGGTCCGGCCCAGCAGGCCGAGGCCCGAGAGCTTGCCCAGGCGGTCCTGGCCAGCATCGCGCGACTGCCGGAGAAGTATCGTGAGCCGATCAGGATGTTCTATCGGGACGGCGCCAGCGGGGCCGAGATTGCCGACCGGCTCGGCCTGCGGGCGGGGGCGGTGAGGACGCGGCTGTCTCGCGGCCGAGATCTGCTTCGCCCGGCGCTGGCAAAATACGGGCCGGTCGAAATGATGTCGCGCAACAAGCAGTTGCGCGGCTGGCTGCCGGCAAGACTGAGCCTGCGGGAGACCCCGAGAATGAAACTGGAATATCAGAAAACCACGCGGCGCCTGCTCCGCGGCGAGGCGGAGGTAACGATCCGCCCGATGAAGCGGCATGACATCGCCGCCCTGCGGCGCTTTGACGACGAACTCACGCCGACGTTGGACGAAGTGAACGCCCAGTTCCCACCCGGCGGGCACGCCGCCTTTCCCGGCGGGCCCTGGGCCGACGACAAGGAGCTGCTGGAACACTTCCTCAAGTACCAGCGGCACGGCGGCATGGCGCTGCTGGCCTTGGAGGATTCCGGCCGCGTCGTCGGCTTCGCCGACCTCTGGGCCGCCGACGAGCCCGAGCCGTTCGGACGCAGCCTGGACGTCGAGTGCATTGATTACTTCCGCGACTACTTCCTGGCCGGGCTGGAAACGGTGCTGCTGGCCGAGGCCGAAAAGGTCGCCCGCGCCGCAGGCCTGGCGGCGCTCGACATCGGCACCAACACCTGCAGCGGCGAGTATGTCTCCCTTCGCCGGTTCGGCCTGAAGGTCTTCTATGAGTACGACGACGTTTTGTGCCGGTGCCCGGCGAAGCCGGCCGGCACCGGCGCGGAAAGGCGAGTCCTTACCCCAGGTACCGCGGAGCTGACCGGGCTGGTCAAGGCCAACCACTGGTGCCCGACGGACTTCACGTTCCGCGGGGAGGATGAGCCCTCGTACCTGGCGGAGCTTTCCCGGCCGGACAGGCGGGCCATCGTGGAGCTGTGGCACTTTCGGCCTGACGCCCTGGACAACCTGCCGGTGCCCGAGAACCCGCCCAACAGGAGCGAGCTGTTCGTGCAGCCGGAAACACTCACCTCGCCGGAGATGATGGGCGACATCCTGGCCGAATGCGCCGCCCTGGCCGGCGAGCTCGGGGCGGAGAAGATCGAGCTTCCCTGCCCCAGCGAGCTTGAGCTGGACGCGGGCGAGCTCGATGTCCTGGACCGCCAGTTCGCCTTCGCTTGGCTGAGGAAGCGGCTGTAGCGGCGGTCCGAGTCCTGTCACGCTTCCGCGCATCCTTTCACGGACTTCGGAAGTGCCCCCGAGCCTCTGCGCAGTCGCAGAAGGAACAGCCCGGACCCATGGCCACCCATCTTGATCTGAAGCGCTACGAGCTGTTCGGCTGGGACTACGAGATCGTCAACCCGCTGACGGCCGAAGAGGTCGGCTGGCATGCGACGTGGGCGCGGCGGACCGGCGGGCCGCTGCTGGGACTGGCCTGCGGCACGGGCCGGCTGCTGTGCCGCCTGGCCGAGGCCGGTTTCGAGGTCGTCGGGCTCGACCTGTCGAACACGATGCTGCGCCTGGCCCGGCGGAACGCGGCCAAGCTGCCGCCCGCCGCCCGGGGCCGCGTGCGCCTCGTGAAGGCGGACATGAGCGATTTCGATCTCGGCCGGAAGTTCCGCCTGGTCTTCATCGCCGACAATTCCTTCCGCGAGCTGAATACCCGGCGGGAGATGCTCGCCTGCCTGAGCTGCATCCGCCGGCACCTGGCGCCGGGCGGGAGGCTGCTGATTACCGAGCGCCGGCTGGACCCTTCGCGATACCCCAACGGCCGGTGGTCGTTCGGCTGGTCGCGGCCCGTAGCGCACCCTGAGACCGGCGAGCTGGTCTGGCGCAGAGGTGAGGTGCGGCTGTCCCGGGGCGGCCGCCGGGCCCGCGGAAGGTTCATCTACAAGATCGCCCACGCCGACGGCAGCGAGACGATCGAGCAGTGCCCCTGGACCGCCCCCATGCTGCAAAAGGCCGAGTACATTCAGCTCTTCGCCCGCGCCGGCTTCCGCACCCGAACCTTCGCCGACTACAAGGGAGTCGAGGACGACGGCAAGGGCCGCCTGCTGTGCTTCGTCTGTGAGCCGAGGAAATGAAAGGCCGGGGCCTTGACGCAACGGCAACCGACGTTAGCATTCCATAACTGAAGTGGTCACGTAACCTTTCCCATACCGCGTACCTCTCCGGCCGAGGCGGCGGCCGCGCCCTGGCTGTTGCGCGGAACTCGCCCGTCTGCCGGACCCGTCATGGTTCGCGAGACTCAGCGAACCTTTCACAGCGCTTGCTTTGGACCTGGTGCCGCTTTCCCAAAAGGGCAAACCCATGGAATGGCTGGAAGAACTTGACCGAGACCTTTCCGTTCTGCGAGAGGCCGAGGCCCGTCTGTACCATCAGGCCGACCTCGGCGGACGCCTGGATGCCGAGCGGCTGAAGGACATCGCCCGGCGCCGGCGTGAACTCTTGTCAAGGCCCGAGATCACGGCCAAGGCGGAGGCCTTACTGGCCGAATCCTCCGACCCGGTGGCTCGAAGAAAGGCTGAGCTGCTGCGGCTGGAGGTGATGATGACTGGTATCGAAGATGCGCCGGAGCTGCTGGCGATCCGGCATGAGCTGGAGCAGGCCCAGCAGGATTTCAGCGACCGGATGAAAACGCGGGAGGGCATGCGCTGCTATCTGAAAGCGACGGAGCGGGCCGCCAGGGCGCGGATCGTCATCGCCAACCGGGCGGCCCGTCGGCAAGGGCTCAGAAGCTACGCCGAAGCCAAGTTGACCTGGCAGGAGCTGTCCGTGGCCGGCTTGCTGAAGACGCTTGCCCACGTGCGGCGGACCTGCCGGCAGGATTTCAGAAACGCCGTGGATGGATGTGACGCCGCAGGCCTGTCGCCGGCGGAGCTGGATCGGGCCGTCGCCGAGAGCCTCGCATACCTCGAGGAGGCGTTTCCCCGGGAAGGCCTGGGCGATGCGGCCGGGCGGACGCTGGCCCCCTGCGGTGAGTCCCTGGAGGCGCTGCCGATACGGGCCGAGGTCGGGGCCGTGCCTTGCCCCGGCGCGGTGCATGCCTTGAAGATCGGGCGGGATATTCGCCTGGTCATGAGACCGACAAAGGGCGGCTTGGCCAACTATGCCGCGTTCTTCCACGAGCTCGGCCACGCCCTGTATTACGTGCACGCGCCCGACAGCGTGCTGCTGCTGGACAGCCGGATCGGCCGGGAAGGCCTGGCCGAGCTGTGGGCCGGCCTGATGGAAAGACGCGAATGGCTCCGCCGGTTCAGTTGCCTCAAAGACGACCAGATCACGGAGCTGCTGGCGAGGCGAAGGAGGTTTCACGCCTTCCGGGCGATGACGTTTGTGCGGGAGGCGCTGTTCGAGCTCGAGCTTTACAGGAATCCCCAGGCCGACTTTCTCGATACGTGGAACGGTGTAACCAGAGAGTGCTTGGGGGTTGCGAATCGTGAGGAAGTCTATTCCGAGTTCGTCTTCCTGTATCCGCTGGACATCAAGGACTATGTTTACGCGCACTTGATCCGCGAGTCTGTGATCGGTGAGCTCGAAAGCCGCTGGGGTCACGACCTGCTCAGCCCGGAGGTGTTTGAATTCATCGTGGCGCAGTATTACAGGACGGGCAATCTGCGGCCGTGGCACAGGAGGTTCGCCGGCTTCGACGCGGGCGGTGCTTTCTCCGGTCGCTTCAGGGGCTCCCCTTCGCCGCGGGGTTGTCCAGGACGAAGATGAGCTGGCCGCGAGTGGGCTGGACGCGGGCGGCGGGGTAGCGGGCCTTTCGCTCCACGTCGTCGGACAGCACCGCCTGGACGGCGCGGGCCTTGTCGGCGCCGGTGATGAAGAACATGACGTTGCGTGCGGCGTTGATCAGCGGGAAGGTGAAGGTCATGCGGTTCCGCCCGATGACGGGGACGAACTGGGCCTGCACCAGGC
>LJUF01000268.1 GCA_001303665.1 Phycisphaerae bacterium SM23_33
CCAAAAACCGTGCTGGCCGCAGGAAAAACCGTTGTCGCTGCTGAAGGCCACCAGCGTGCTTTCCCGCAGGCCCAGCTCGTCGAGCCTTTCCAGCAGTCGGCCGACGTTCAGGTCCATGGCCGTCACGGCGGCGAAGTAGCCCTTGAGGGACTCGCGGTCGCCCAGGCGGCGGCGCAGGTCCGGCCGCAGCCAGGGATGCGCCGCCTCCTGCGGGCAGCTCTTGAAGGGGCAGTCGTCGTAGGAGGCCACGATGTCCGGCGGGTGGCCGGTCCAGGGCGAGTGCGGGGCGTTGTAGTGGACGCTGAGGTAGAAGGGGCCGGCCTGGTGGGCCTGGAGGAAGGCCAGGGCGTCGTCGGTGATGACGTCGCTGAGGTAGCCGGGGCAGACCGTGCGCTTGCCCTGGCGGAACATCTCGGCGTCGTTGTATTCGCTGGCCCCGCCCGGCATGCAGAACCAGTGAGAGAAGCCGTGCTGGGCGCTGGTGCTGTCGCCCATGTGCCACTTGCCGCTCAGGCCCACCGTGTAGCCGTTCTCGGCCAGCACGTCCGTGTAGCAGGTCATGCCGGCCAGGAACTGGGCTGCCGTCGGGGGCACGTTGCCCTGGCGGAGATAGTCGTGCACGCCGTGGGCGGAGGGGACCCGCCCGGTCATGAGGGAAGCCCGGGCGGGCGAGCACACCGGCGAGGTGCAGAAGAAGCTTTCGAAGCGGATGCCCGACGCCGCGAGCGCGTCCAGGTTGGGCGTGCGGATCTCCTCGTTGCCGGCGCAGCCCATCGCCCACGGGCCCTGGTCGTCGGTGAGGATGAAGATTACGTTGGGCCTGGCCACCTGTGCCATCGTTTGGCTCCCTCGCCCCCCGAAGCGCGGAATTATCGAATGCCTCCCTCGGTGATGAGGACGTTCAGCAGCGAGCGCTGGAAGTGCAGCCGGTTCTCCGCCTGGGCGAAGATGGTCTTGGCGTGCCTGGCCATGACGGCGTCGGTGATCTCGCAGCCGCGATACGCCGGCAGGCAGTGCATCACCACCGCGTCGGCGGGGGCGGCCGCCAGCAGCTCGTCGTTGATCTGGAAGCCCCGGAAGGCGGCGAGGCGCTGGGCCTTCTGGTTCTCCTGGCCCATCGAGACCCAGGTGTCGGCGTACACCACGGCCGCGTCGGCGACGGCCTGGCGCGGGTCGTACGTCTGGGCGAACGAGCCGGGGCCGGCCGGCAGGGAGGCGACGAACTGCTCGCCCAGCTCGTATCCCTGCGGGCTGGCCAGCACGAAGTGCGCGCCCAGCTTCGCGCACAGCACCGCCAGCGACCGGGCCACGTTGTTGCCGTCGCCGATGAACGCCAGCTTCCTGCCGGTCAGCCCGCCCAGGACCTCCGCCGCCGTCATGGCGTCCGCCATCGCCTGGCAGGGGTGGGAGTAGTCGGTCAGGGCGTTGATGACGGGCACGGCCGCGTGCCGGGCCAGCTCCACCACCGTGTCGTGCTCGAAGGTGCGGGCGGCGACGGCGTCGCACATCCGCCCCAGCACGGCGGCCACGTCGCTGATGGCCTCGCGCTTGCCCAGCCCGATGTCCTGCTCGGTGAGGGCAATGGCCGCCCCGCCCAGCTGCACCATGGCCGCCTCGAAGCTCACCCGCGTCCGCAGGGACGGCTTTTCAAAGATCAGCGCCAGCGTCTTTCGCGTGCACGTGGCCGGCAGCTTGCCGGCCTGGAAGAGCTTCTTGTCGGCGAGGGCCCGCTCCAGCAGCCTGCTGAGCTGCTCGGCCCTGAAGTCAGCGATATGGATGAAGTCCTTCGTCATGGGGGCCGCTCTCCGGCGCTTCTTGTCTTTTCGTCTTTGCCTCGTGCCTCGTGCCTGGTGCCCCGTGCCTACTTGTGAATGACCGTGCCCACGCCGGCTTCGGTGTAGATTTCCAGCAGCAGGGAGTGGGCGAAGCGCCCGTCGATGATGTGGGCGCGCTTGACGCCGCCTTCCAGCGCCCGCAGGCAGGCCTCCACCTTGGGCAGCATGCCCTCGCTGATGGCGCCGTCGGCGATCATGCGGCGAATCTGCTGCTCGCTGGCCTCGCTCAGCCGG
This sequence comes from Phycisphaerae bacterium SM23_33, assembly GCA_001303665.1. Taxonomy (GTDB): domain Bacteria; phylum Planctomycetota; class Phycisphaerae; order SM23-33; family SM23-33; genus SM23-33. The sequence goes on from LJUF01000268.1 coordinate 2,070, forward strand.
CTGTCGGGGTCGTTGACGTCGGAGCGGATGCCGTGCGTGTCGGAGACGACCACCAGCTTCTCGGCCTTCAACGCCGCGGCCACCTCCCCGGCGGCGGTGTCGGCGTTGCAGTTGAGCTTCCCCCCGGAGCGGTCGTGGGCCAGCGGGGCAATGACCGGGATCGTGTCGGCCGCGCACAGAAGCTCGATCAGCCGGAAGTTCACGTGCGTCACCTGCCCGACGAAGCCCAGGTCCACCTTGCGGCCGGCCTCCTGGAGGAAGAGCTTTTCGCCGAAGAGCACGCAACTGCTGAGGGTGTGCAGGCCCATCGCCGCCGAGCCCAGGGCCAGGATCACCTGAACGATGTGGCGGTTCAGCTCGTTGCACAGCACGTGCTCCACGACGGTCAGCGTGCGCTGGTCGGTGTATCGCCGGCCCTGGACGAACTGCACCTCCAGCCCGGCCTTTTCCATCGCCTGGGTGATGGCCTTGCCCCCGCCGTGGACGATCACCGGCCGCATGCCGACGGTGTTCATGAAGACCACGTCGGTCAGCAGGTCGGTCAACGCCGCCTCGTCCTCCATGACCGCCCCGCCCATCTTGATCACGACCACCTTGTCGTTGAAGCGCTGGATGTAGCCCAGGGCCTCGACAAGGACCTTGGCCTTGGCGATGGCTTGTTCCATAGGCGTGTTTCCTAACGGGAAAGCCCAAAAGCTATTCAGCGACGGCCGGCCCGTCAAGCGATTTGCGCCTGCCGCGGCCGCGGCTCATCCGGCCCGCTGAAGAGAGAATTCCCTGGTGTTTGGCCCGGCGTGGCGGATGCTGACGCGCCAGTGCGGCCGGGGCAGGGCGTCGCCGGCCCGGTCGCCGCGGGCGATGCCGCGGACCAGCACGGTCTTGCCCGTCCCCAGCTCCCCGACCAGCGCCACGCAGTCGCCCACGCCCAGCCGCCGCGCCAGTCTCTCACCCAGCGCCATCGTCTCCGCCATGCTGTTTGACGTGAACTCTTCGCTCATGTTTGTCGGCCGCCCCCAGCGGGGCGGAAAGCCCGCCGAAGGCCCTCCGTGAGCTGCACGGGTCGAGGAAGCCTAGGTCCGGTGCTCCCAGCCGCGCGGCGGAAGCTTCTGCGACTTGCCGCCGCGCAGCAGCGTCATGCCCGCCCCGGCGGCGATGGTGCCGATCCGGCTCACGCGGACGGCCAATGGCTGCGTGGCGACGAGCCGCCGGGCCTGCTCGGCCGGGAGGGTGAAGAGCAGTTCATAGTCTTCCCCGTCGCGCAGCGCCGCCGACAGCGGGTCGTCGCAGGCGCGGGCGTCGTCGTGAATCGGCACGGCCGCGGCGTCCAGCTCCGCGGCCACGCAGGATGCCGCGGCGATGTGGCCCAGGTCGGCCGCCAGGCCGTCGGACACGTCAATCATGGCGTGCAGCCCGAATTCGCCGGCCAGCCCCCGGGCCTCGGCAATCCGCGGCGTGAAGGTCAGGTGCCGCCGCCCGCGCCACGCCCCGCCCAGGGCCCCGGTCACGCACACGGCGTCGCCCGGTTTCGCCCCGCTGCGCAGCACCGGCCCCACGCCGCCGCAGCTGCCCAGCACGGTGACCGTGATGTGCAGCCCGCCGGGCGGCTCGGCCCAGGCGGCCACGTCGCCGCCGACCAGCGGGCAGGCGAAGGCGTCGCCGGCCGAGCGCAGGCCGCCATAGATGGCTTCGGCGTCGGCCCGCAGTCGTCGCCCGGCCCGACCTCCACCACGGCCGGGTCGAACCTCCCCTGCCGGCAGATCCAGTCAATGAACTCGAACTCGCGCATTTACTTGTAGAGCTTCTCAAACTCACCCAGGGTCAGGCCAGCCTGTTTTATGATCAAGCCCAGGGTTTTCTTTCGAATTCGCGGGTGCCGGGGAACGGTGACGATACCCGGCAGATCGCGTCGAACGAGCACGTAATGCCGGGTGCCGCCCTTTTCACGCAGTTGCCAGCCGGCGCGTTGAAGGGCCTTCAGCACGCGTTGGGTAGGCCGTGGGCTGAGCTTCGCCAAGCCTTCCCCCCTTATGCACTAGCCCGACGTCGGTGCCGAACTCTTGAGATCGGAATCTGTGCCCCTTCTCGCTGCAGCTCATCGCGAGCTTCAAGCCAGGCCTGGATTGCATCCTTGGTGTTCTCGAGGACCTCCTCCAAGGTGACGCCGTCGGTGATGCACCCAGACAGTCCTGCAATGGTGGCTACGTAGCCGCCTTCTTCCTCGTCGGGCTCGATCTCGACCTGATAGCTGTACTGGCCCACGGAGACCTCCCGGACGCGCTTCCTGAGGAGGCTGAGGACACGAACGCGAAGTGCCCTGTCAAGCATCCCGACGTCAATTATGTCCCTCACTGCCGTTTGCCCCGGACGCTTCAGGGTGTCAATGTATGTTGCTTCGTCTTTCAGGAAGTAAATGGTGTTGCCGCACGCCAGGAGCTTGCAGAACGCCAGGGGTCGTGTGACGTCAAGCCCGCGCCCGCGCAAATACGAGACACACGTGCGGATTTTTTGAAGACTGAAGCCCGCTTCCTTCAGGTTCTTCACCGTCATCAGAGCCAGCAGGTCCAGGTACGAATACAGCCGACGAGAACCCCTGCCGCTTGCGGGGCTGATGGAAGGCTTCACGATGCCTTGCTTGTCCCAGTACACCAACTGCTTCTGGGTAGTGCCCGTCAGCAGGCGTGTGTATTTGCTGTTGAACGCCTCCATGGCCAAAGTGGCAGCAGTCATGCCATTAGGTCCTTATAATGCCCTTGAGGGCATTATAAGGACCTGGACGGAGCAAATCAAGGCCTTTCCGGAGATTTCCTGCCCACGGTCAGCTTCTTTTTCCAGAAGGCCAGTTGTTGGCGGAGCTGTTTCCGCCCGGCGGAGCCCTCGGGGGCGTAGCGCTTGACCACGTTGGCGGCGCCCAGATATTTCCTTACGTCCGGGCCGATCTTCTCGCAGGCGGCCTGAAGCGTTGCCAGGGGCAGCTCGGCGAGTCCCTTGGCGGCCTGGGCCGCCCGGGCCACCAGGCCACCGACGATCTGGTGGGCCGTGCGGAACGCCACGCCCTTTCCCACCAGGTACTCGGCCAGCGCCGTGGCGTCCAGGAAGCCCGCTTCCAGGGCGGCGGCCATCCGCTGGGGGCGGAACTTTGTTGTCCGGACGATGCCGGCCGCGACCGTCAGGGCCGAGTTCATGGCCGCGACGGCCGGAAAGACGAAGCGCTTGTCGTCCTGGAGGTCGCGGCTGTAGCCCGACGGCAGCGACTTGGTCAGTGTCAGCAGCCCGACGAGGCTGGCGACGGCGGTGGCCGACTTGGCCCGGATCAGCTCCAGCGTGTCGGGGTTTTTCTTCTGCGGCATCATGGAGCTGGAGGTGCAGTAGGCGTCGTCCAGCTCCAGGAAGCCGAACTCCTCGCTGGAGAAGATGATCCAGTCTTCGGCCCACCGGCTGAGGTGGCCGGCCAGGACGGCCAGGTCGAAGCACAGCTCGGTGAGGAAGTCGCGGTCGGAGGTGGCGTCGATGCTGTTTCGCGTCACCGCGGGGAAGCCCAGCAGCCCGGCCACGCGGCGGCGGTCCAGGGGGATGGAGGTGCCGGCGACGGCCCCGGCCCCCAGCGGGCAGACGTTGGTGCGCTTTCGGCAGTCGGCCAGGCGGTCGGCGTCGCGGTCGAGCATCTCCACGCAGGCCAGCAGGGCGTGGCCGGCGAGGATGGGCTGGGCCGGCTGGAGGTGGGTGTAGGCCGGCATGATGGTGGACCCGTGCTTCTCGGTGAGCGCCAGGAAGCCGCGCTGCAACTGCCGGACCCGTTCCACCAGGCCGTCGATGGCGTCCCGCGCCCACAGCCGCAGGTCCAGCGTGACCTGGTCGTTTCGGCTGCGGCCGGTGTGGAGCTTCCGCCCCGGCGGGCCGATGCGCCGGATCAGGGCCGCCTCGATCACCATGTGGATGTCTTCCAGCCGGGCGTCGGGTTGGAGCTTGCCCGTTTCGATGTCGGCGGCGACCGCCTGGAGCCCGCGCTTGATGGCCGACAGCTCCCGCTGATTGAGCACGCCGATCTCGGCAAGCATCTGGGCGTGGGCGACGGACCCGGAGACGTCGTACTTGTACAGGGCCGCGTCCACGTCGGTCGAGGCCAGCAGCTCACTGGCGGCCTCGTCGGCCCCCCCACGGAGCCGGCGCTGCCAGGGCTTTGTGAGACTCTTCGCTCTCTTGGCCATGGGCGTTTCCCGCCTTCTGCTGGAACTGACGGCGGATGCTAACACAGCCCGACGTGCTTGGCCACACCCATTGAGGCCGGGATTCTTGTTGCAGGGAGCCGGGCATGGATATAATCGCAGGCGCGCGAGCGGCGGAGATGTGCTGCCTCAGTGAGCCGCTGGCTACGAAAGGAGTCGCCATGGACCTGAGAGGCCCGATCGTACCCAAGCGAGTTCTTTTCACCAAGGGCGTGGGCAAGCACAGGACCCGGCTTCAGAGCTTCGAGTTGGCGCTACGGCACGCCGGGATCGAGAAGTGCAACCTGGTGCGGGTTTCCAGCATTTTCCCGCCGGCTTGCAAGATCGTTCCCCGTAACCGGGGCCTGGCGCAGCTGCACGCCGGGCAGATCACCTTCTGCGTGCTGGCCGAGGCCTCTTCGAACGAGCCGTCCCGGCTGGTGGGGGCGGGCATCGGCCTGGCGGTGCCGGCAGACGGTTCGCACTACGGCTACATCAGCGAGCACCACGGATTCGGCATGACCCAGCAGCGGCTGAGCGATTTTGTGGAGGACATGGCGGCGACCATGCTCGCGACGACTTTGGGAATTTCCTTCGATCCGGACACGGCCTACGACGAGCGCCGCGAGGTCTACAAGATGTCCGGCAAGATCGTTCGGACCCAGGCGACCGTACAGACGGCCGAAGGCGACAAGAACGGGCTGTGGACGACCGTCATCGCCGTAGCCGTCTTCCTGCTGTAGAGGTCATTCCGAGCAAGTCGAGGCCGCCCGCCCGGGCGGGTTTCCCGGCCCTCGCAGGGCAGGAGAGCCATGGCGTCTGCTGTCAGCAATTTCCTGGGCTTGCCGAGGGAGCTGTCGGATCCGGGCAGCGCCCGGTACGTGGTGCTGCCGGTTCCGTATGAGGGGACGGTGACCTGGGGGGTCGGCACCGCGGCGGGCCCGGCCGCCATCATCGCCGCCTCCGACCACATCGAGTGGTTCGACGAGGAGCTGCGGGGGGGGTTCCATGGGGCTGGCGTGGCCACGGCCGACCCGATCCCCCCGGCCGATACGCCGCAGGAGCAGGCCCGCCGCGTCCGGGCCGCGGCCGAGGGGTTCTTCGCACAGGGCAAGTTCCTGCTGGCCCTGGGCGGGGAGCACGGCATCACGCCGCCGCTGGTGGCGGCGGCCGCAAGGCAATACGACGGCCTCTCCGTGCTTCAGATCGACGCTCACGCCGACCTCCGCGACCAGTACCAGGGCGGCCCGCTGTCCCACGCCTGCGTCATGCGCCGGGTGCTGGAGGTGACCGACCGCGTCGCCCAGGTGGGCATCCGCAGCTTCTGCCGAGAGGCCTTCGAGCAATGCCCGCGCCAGGTGGCGAATTTCATCACCCCCCAGATGGTGGCCGAGGACGCCCGCTGGATCGAAAAAGCCCTGGACCTGCTGGGCGAGCGAGTCTACGTGACCATCGACATGGACGGCTTCGACCCGGCCGAGGCCCCGGGCGTCGGCACGCCCCAGCCGGGCGGCCTGCGCTACGGCGACGTCACGCGCCTGCTGCGGCGTCTCTGCGCCGCGCGGCAGGTCGTCGCCGCCGACGTGGTCGAGACCCGCCCCATCCTCCCGAGCAACACCACCGAGCTGCTGGCGGCCCGGCTGGCCTACAAGATCATCGCCTACACCCAGTGCTGACGGAGTGCGACTATGTACGCCACCTTCAAGTTCGACACGGAGGACGTTTACTATCCCCCCGAGTTCCGGATTGACGACATCCCCGGCTGGCTGGCCGAGATCATGACGGACGTCGGCATCCGCGGCACCTTCTGCGTCTTCGGCGAGAAGGCCCGCTCGATGAAGGACCGCGGCCGGGAGGATGTGCTGCGCAACATGGCCGAGCACGACCTCGTCTCCCACCAGCAGGGCAACGTCCGCCCGCTCATCCCCGAAGCCCTCCAGCACAAGGACTGGGCCGACGGCGTCCAGGCCATGAGAGAATACGAGGACAAGGTCAGCGAGGATTTCCGCCGCGCCTTCGGCCGCGAGCCGGTGGGGCTCAGCCGGCACAACCTGTATTTCGCCGCCCAGCACGTGGCCGTCGCCGGCGAGCGCGGCATACCTTACATGACCGGGGTCATCGGGGTGGAGGGCACGGAGCAGCCGACCTGGTACGCCGGGGCCTTGATGATGCCGTCGACTTCCACCCCCGGTTTCGGCGGGTTCGACGAGATTTACAGCAACGACCACGCCTTCGAGGCCAGGCTCAAGCGGATGGACGAGTTCATCACCGGCTGCGTGCGGCGCGGGGTGGAATACGTTTCGCTGTTCGGCTGCCACCCGGTGAAGGTGATGGCGCACGGCTGGCTGGAGCATTACACGCTGGCCTCGGGGAGGACGCGGACGCCGCAGGAGGTGGGCTGGGTGTACGCGGTGAAGACGCCGCAAGAGGAGGCCCGGGCCAAGGCCAACTTCCGCCGTTTGGTGGAGTACATGAAGGGCCATCCCGACCTCGAGGTGCTGGGTCTGGCCGAGGC
>LJUF01000269.1 GCA_001303665.1 Phycisphaerae bacterium SM23_33
TCGGTCAAGAGCGGCGCCCGCGGCCGGATGGAGCACCTGGTGTGCCTGCTGGCCGGCCGCTGCGGCCTGGACGAGGCCGAGCGGCCCTTCTTCACGACCCGCGGCATGTGCCAAGGACTGCGGCCCCGGGAGTTGTTCGCGGTCGCCGCCCACGCCCGCCGCGCCTTGGGCGAGTTCGCCGTGGAGCTGGCCAGCGCGGGCCGGGCCAGGCTCGAAAGCCAGGTGACCAAGGGCTTCAACGTCCTCGCCCGGGCCATGCGCTCCGACCGCCCCGGCGTCGTCTTCGCCCAGGCCGCCGCCATCGGCGAGACCGACCCCCTCACCGACCTGGACAGCCGCCTCTTCGTGGGCCTGCCGCCGAGGTGACCAGCCAGCGCCCGGGCGTTCATTCGGCCTGTGGGACGGCCAGGGCGGCCAGGACGTCGGCGCGGAGGCGGTAGGGGTCTTCCGGGCCGACGCGGACGGAGCCGCAGGGCCGCGGCTTGCGGGCGCGGCGGTCCCAGGTGGTGTAGTACTTCAGAAGGATGGCGTCGGCCCGGCGGCGGCTGCCGTCCTTGGCGGCGAGCAGGGCGAGGTATTCCATATCCTCCAGCCCGCGGCGGGTGGCCTTGAGCTTCAGCCCCGGCAGGGGGCCGTCGAAGCCGAAGGGCCTGCCGGGATAGGCGTAGGCGCAGTAGTTCCACTGCACGCCGGGGGAGCGGATGGGGTCGGCGGGGTTCCACAGCAGCGACGCCCACTTGCAGTTGACGGGGGTATCCAGGTCCCACATGGCCCAGGCCCAGAGGAAGGCCGAGGCCATGGACCAGTCGATCCGGGCCCAGCGCTGGTTGCCGCGGTCGGCGGCGTACACCCACCAGGTCTCGCCGGCGGCCTGCTGCTGGCGGCGGTAGTCGCTCCAGAAGAAGCCGAACTGCGGGTAGGCCTCGTAGTTGATGTTGCGGACGTCCACGACCTGGTCGATCTTGCCGGGCATGCGCTGCGGGGTGCCGATGTCCACGCGGTAGACGAACTTGACCTTGCGGCTTTCGCGCGGGCCCAGGGCCTGGCGGGTCAGCTCGCCCCAGTATCGCAGGGCGGCGTAATCGGCGTCGGAGGTCGGCTCGTCGGTGTCCCAGGGCTCGCCGAACTTCTTCTTGCCGTTCAGGAAGAACTGGAACTCGGTCTGGGTCCAGCCCTTGGCCTCGAAGTGGGCGGCGAAGTCCTTGAGGATCTTCTTGAACTCGGTCTCGTAGGTCTTGCGGTCGTCGTAATACTGGCTGAACGTGCTCGGCCAGCCCAGGGAGAACGGCAGGAACTGATGCCGCACCGGCACGCCGGCCCGGGGCAGGTCCTTGAAGGCCTGGCCGGTGAAGTACCTGCCGAAGTGGGCGTCGTATTCGGACCAGTCGGCCACGCGGATGTCAGGGCCCTTGCCGGCGATGGGCGGGGCGAAGCCCGGCAGCACCACCTGCTGCGGGGTGCTGTTTCGCCGCGTGGGCGAGCCGGGGAACATGTTCAGCGTGCAGCGATGCTCGTGGAACAGCTGGAAGAACTTCTCCTCCAGTTGGAGGTACGTCTTCATGTGATCCTTGCTTCGCAGGCCGAGCTTCCAGTACCCGGCGATCGGGCGGGCGCTGCTCATCATGTCGATGGCGAAGGTCAGCTTGTCCGGCAGCGTCAGCGGCAGGACCTCCAGGCTCAGCTTCAGCACCACGGCCGCCGCGCCCTGGGCGGCGACCCGGACGGTGCCGGCGTACCTGCCGGGCTTCTGCTGGTGCGGCACGTAGATGTCCACCCAGACGGCCTGGTTTTTCTGGCCGGCGATGCTCAACTTGGGATCGGGGATGGAGAAGGGCACCTGGCCGGCGATGGAGAACGGCACCAGCACCTCGGGGTACCAGAACTTCGGCCCGACCTCGCCGGTCATGTTCCAGGAGTCCTTCATCTCGCGGGCCAGCTGCATGTAGTGCTGCCGGAACATCCGGACGTTGCTGCCGACGTCGAAATCCTCCGGGCCGGTCAGCCCCGCGATCTGCGGCCGGACGCCCGCGAGCGGCTCCGCCCCGGTGTTCTCGATGATGATCTGGAAGGCCACGAACTCGTTCCGCGCCCCGCGCAGAGTGATGGTCCTGCCGGCCGCGTCCCAGACCGGGCTTTTGGCGCGCAGTCGGCCGGAGGTGGGGCCTTCGTAGGAGTCGCTGGCGTAGTAAGGCAGCGACTCGAGCTTGCCCACCCTGCCGCGGAGATAGGACGGCGGGGGGGCGGTCGGGTCCACGTGGAAGTAGTGCTCTTCCAGGACGTTCCCGCTGCGGGGGTTGACCTTGCAGGTGTCGGGGGCGACCCAGACGTTCATGCCGCCGGCCGCCAGGGCGGCGCTCCAGGCCAAGACAGTGAAGGCGATTGCGGCGGTCCAGATCCAGTTTGCGGGCATGATCGGCTCCATGGCAGTCGGGGGGTCTCTCGCGGCGACCGTGCCGGTTCCATTGCTGCTTGGGAGCGAATGCTACCGGCGCCGCGGGCAGCGTGCAAGCGGGGGCGGGGCTCGGCCAGCGGGGGAATAGTCTGCGAATGTGGCCCGGAAAGTGCGTGCCCGAGGGGGGGGTCCGTTTCGCCGACCCGCTACGTCCAAGCCTCTTTTGAATGGATAAGAGTCACAAGGAAAGCGGACGGGTCCGAAGACCCACCCGACTCCTGCTTGGATTCGGTTGGGGGCTTAGCATCGCCGCCGGCGGATCAGAGCCAAGCCGCCCAGCCCGACCAGCACGAGCGTGGCGGGCTCGGGAACCAGGATCATGTGGTGGGGGCCGTTGGCGTCCGGGATCCAGGTGCTGCCGCCGTCGCCGGACAGCTCTGTGTGGATGTCGAAGAAACTGTCGACGTGGTACTGCCCGCCGCCCAGGTCGGTGATGGTGATCGAGCCGGTGGAGGGAAAGGACGGGTTTTCGCGCAGCATGCCGGTTATCGGGCCGAGGCTTCCGGAGGTGTCTGCGGATACGATCTCGGCGTCCCAGGTGCCGGTCGTCTGCCCCGCCTTGCCGAAGACCCGCGCCGTCAGAGGCCCGGTGAAGGCGATGGGGACGGGCGGGCTCAGAGGCGTATCGAACGCCTTGGTCAGCAGGGCGGTTAGCTTGATGTCGAAGGTCAGCAGCTCGTCGGCGCCGTCGGTGCTGCGGATGATGTTCTGGAAGTCCACCATCCAGATCTCCGTCGCCTCGAAGGGCCCATAGCTGGCCGGCTGAGACAGCGGCTCGCCTCGGTACTTGCCGTCCGCCGGAGGCAGCGACGGGTCCGTAACGATCATCCCGGCTTGGGCTTCGACCGGGCAGAGCCATCCGGACAGGATCCAGAAAAGGGTGACAAGCAATACAGCGATTGGGCGAGCAGAGCCGTTGTTCATTGAGCTCCTCCTTCACTGAGCGAATGAATTCTACACCCGATCGCCGAAGTTGGCAAGTCATTATTTAGCAGGGCGCTGCGCGCGAGCCCGGCCGCGGAGGCGCGGCTTGGCCGCGCCCGCCTGCCGCCGCAGGGCGGCGATGATCTTGCGATTGGCGGCGGGGAAGGCGTAGCGGCCCAGCTCCGGCGGTCGGACCCACCTGACGGCGGCGCAGCCGAGGGCCATGGCCCGGCCGGCGAGGCGGCGGCACTCGAACACGTGCAGGGTGATGCGGAAGTGGGAGTAGGCGTGCCGCAGGGTCATCAGCGGCCCGGCCACTCGGACCCGGATTCCCACCTCCTCGCGGACCTCTCGGCGCAGGGCCGCGGTGAGGGTCTCGCCCTTTTCGACCTTGCCGCCGGGGAACTCCCAGAGCCCTCCCAGCAGGCCCTCTTCGGGGCGGCGGCCGATGAGGACGCGGCCGGCCTTGCGGATGACGCCGGCGACGATCGTCTGGTGAGGCAGCCGGCGCGGCGGCGAGCGGCGCGGCAATTCCTGCTGCCGGTTCCGCGCGTGCGCCAGGCAGATTTTCTTAAGCGGGCAGGCCGGGCACTGCGGGCTCCTGGGCAGGCACACCGTCGCCCCCAGGTCCATCAGGGCCTGGTTGAAGGCCCCGGCCTCACCGGGCGGGATCATTCGCCGGGCCAGCGACCACAGCCTCTTCTGCGTCGCCGCCGCCTTGAGTTCGGTGCCGACCGCGAAGAGGCGGCAGAGCACGCGGCTGACGTTGCCATCCAGCACGGGCTCGTCGGCGCCGAAGGCGATGCTGGCGACGGCCCCGGCGGTGTAGCGGCCGATGCCGGGAAGCTTCAGCAGTTGCTGGGCGGTCCCGGGCAGCCTGCCGCCGAACTCGCCGACGACCCGCCGGGCCGCCCGGTGCAGGTTCCGCGCCCGGCCGTAGTAGCCCAGCCCCTCCCACGCCTTCAGCACCGAGTCCAGCGGCGCCCGGGCCAGCGCGGCGATGTCGGGGAAGCGGCGGCAGAAGCGTTCGAAGTAGGGCCCGGCCGTCGCCGCCCGGGTCTGCTGGAGCATGATCTCGGCCACCCAGACGACGTAGGGGTCACGGCGGCCGCGCCAGGGCAGGTCGCGGCGGCGCCGGCGGTACCACCTCGGCAGGGCCGCCTGCACGAAGTGGATTCGTTTCGCTTGCGTGAGTGTATTCACGTGCGCTCAGGTACCGAAACAGGGGTCACTCTGGCACTGACGGGAACCGCTCCGTCGGCGCCGTGGGGCAGTCAACAAAGCCCACGGATGGCTATCCGTGGGTTTTGCCACTGCCGTGACATTTCTGTGGCGCCCGCCTCAGCGCCGGATCGCCCCGGCGGGCTGGCGGGCGGCGGGGCCCACCGTGAACGTCTGGGCCCATTCAGGCAGTTTCGGGGCGTCGCCCGACCGCAGCATCTGCTTCCAGCTCTCGTCGGTGAGCCGGTTGGAGATGGGGTGCTTGAACTCGTAGTGGCTGAGGATCGGCCCCACGCCGGCCACCAGCCCGCCGTCGGGCATGGGATACACCGCCACCATGGTGTGCAGATATCCGGTGCCTTCCTCCAGGCAGGTGCGGGTGTTGGCGTCGGTGTGCACGTCGGCCACGATGGTCGTCTCCAGCCCCTGCCGATTCACACCGGCCACGACGGACTTCAGCCGGTCGCCGAAGGAGCGGATGAAGGCGTAGTCGTCCTCGGTGAGCTTCTGGTTGGCCAGCTCCTGCTGGGAGATACTCAGCAGCCGGGCGACGATCTCCTCCAGCGACTTCAGCCGGC
>LJUF01000270.1 GCA_001303665.1 Phycisphaerae bacterium SM23_33
TCGCGGAACTTTTCTACGAGGAACCCGGCCCCCTTCCGCACCGCCTCCAGGTAGGCCGCCTGGCCGGTCAGCTCGTAGCCCGCCGCCAGCACGAACAGCAGCCGCGACTGCGACACCAGCGTGCCGACCTGCTCGGCGTCCGGGCGCCACTGCCGGTCCAGCGCGGAGCGGAAGAAGCCGTTTTCCGTCGGCGCCGCCGCCAGCCAGTGCGCCAGGTTGTCCTCCAGCAGGCTCCGCCGGAACCATTCGCCGTCGATGTGCTGCCTGATCATGGCCTCTCGCTTGTCGAATTGGGTGAATGCCAGCACGACGATGAGCACGCCGATCACCGTCAGCCAGAGCCCCGTCTTCGGTCCCAGCGGGAACCCCGGCTCGATCGGGCCGGCCGTTGCTGCCGTCTTCGCCGCCATGCCTGCCTTCCAGAAAACAAAACGCCGCCGGGCCGGATTCGTCCCACTGAGGTCAGGCGCTCCGGAGAACCGGATTGGCGTCCCTGAAGGACATGCCCTGACGCCCCAGGTTTTCCCAACCTCGTACCTGGTACTTGGGCCCGGGCTCTCATCCGGGCGGCGGGAGCGTGCATTCTAAAGCCGCCGCAGCAAAATCTCAAGGGCATTTCCTTCTCGCCTGGCCTGGACCTCCGCCCCGCCGGGGCGTTTCCCCAAAACCACCGAATCCGCTGCTTGACGCCCCTGCCTGTCCGTGTTAGGATGTGGCCGAACGTCGGGACCGGGAAGCTGTGCAGGAGAGCCCGGTCCGACTGCCTCGCTCACGCTTGCCGACCGAACGGTCCGGATGCTGCGGGTGTGGTTGCGAAGGGCCCGGCGGAGGAGCCGGGCGCGTCACCTCGGCGATCCGACCGGAAGGCGCAGCCCAAAGGAGAGGAGAAGAGAGGATGCGGTCGCTTCGCGAATTCCCAATCGTCGTGATGGTCTTGCTTTGCCTGGCCGGGCTGTCCCCGGCGGCCGTGCGGTACTGCTCGACCGTCGTCCAGATCGAGAACGCCACGCGGAACTACATCCCCGGCGATGAGATCGTCATCGCCGCCGGCCTGTATGAGATGGAGGCGGAGCTTCAGTTCCGCAACGGGGCCGTGACGATGCGGGGAGAGACGGGCCTCCGGGACGACGTGATCCTGCAAGGCCCGGGCATGAACGTCGACGCCGGGCCGCGGAACATCATCCACGTGTACTGCGACGACGTCACCATCGAGAGCCTGACCGTCTCGGAGTGCTGCTGGAACGGCATCCAGATCCACGGGGAGAACGAACCCGACCGCACCGTCATCCGCAACGTGCACACGCTGAACATCGGCGAGCGGCACATCAAGGGATCCAAGGGGAGCATCGCCAACGCCGTGCACGACGTGCTCATCGAGGACTGCCTGCTGGAGCAGAACAAGGTCAACACCGACGGGAATTACATCGGCGGCATCGACTGCATGGTGCTGAAGAATCCGATCATCCGGAACAACGAGTTCCGCAACATTCAGGGCCAGACCGGAGAAGGCCGCGCCGCCATCTTCCTGTGGCAGGGGATCGTGAACCCCACCGTCGAGGGCAACGTGATCTACGACTGTGACCGCGGCATCGCCATGGGCAACCCCAGCTACACCAACCCCGACAACATCGTCGGCGGCATCGTCCGCAACAACTTCGTCAGCTACGCCAACGAGATCAACCTGGAGCTGGTCGCCACCGTCGACCTGAAGGTTTACAACAACACCCTGTACGGGCCCTCGGGTTCCAGCTACACCCGCTGCGTCAGCATGGAGAGCTTCGTGACCTCCGGCCTGGAGCTAAAGAACAACCTCATCCACGGCGACATCACGGACCGCGGGATTCCGTTCGTGTCGGCGAACAACATCACCGGCACCACGGCCGATCCGAGTTGGTTCGTCGACGTCGCCAGCGGCGAGCTGCACCTGACCGAGCTGGCCCTGGCGGCCCTTGACGCCGGCCAGGCGCTGGCGGAGGTGCCGACGGACATCGACGGCGGCCCCCGGCCGGCGGGGGATCTCCCCGACATCGGCGCCGATGAGTACGGCTCGCCGATCGGCGACGCCAATTACGACGGAAAGGTGGACGGGCTGGACTACAACGTCTGGTCGCTGCATTACCAGCAGGCGGGCCACTGGGGCGACGGCAACTTCAACGGCGACGCCCTCGTGGACGGGCTGGATTACAACATCTGGTCGCTGAACTACAACTTCGGCACCGCGGGCGCAGGCGGCCAGCCCGTGCCCGAGCCGGCCGCCGCACTGCTGCTGGCTGCCGGCGTCTGCGCGGTCACGCGGCGCCGGCGGAGCCGACGATCGCGGCCGTGACTCCGCGCTTCGGGGCCTGCCTGCCGCTTTGCACGCGGCGACGCAGGCAGGTGCACCCGCCTGTCTGTGGCAAGCAGGCAGGGGCCGGCCCTGCCGTCGCTGCCCGCGATTGGTTACTGGTTGCAGCCCGCGGCCCAATTCGGAAAAGGGAACTTGGGCTTACTCAGTCCCACATCTCGATGAATTCCGGCAGCTGTTCGCGTCCTCCGCCCGCCGGCTGCGACTCCGCCGTCAAGGGGATCTTCTCCACCCCCTCATATTCCTTCCGGTGCTGCTGCCACCACTGCCGGAACTTGGCCCGGGCGGCCGTGCGCTTGGCCTCGGTTTCGAATCCCATCTCGTTGCCGCTCGGCCCCCGGTCCCGCCCAGTGTAAAAGCCGTAGTCGGCGAGCTTCTGGTTCGTCTGCGTGAGTATGATGCCCAGGGCCAGGTCGCCTGTGCTGACGCTGACCTGCTTGCCGTTTCCGTAATGGATCTCGCTGACGCGGTCGTTTTCGTGGACCCGGTCGGCCAGGGTAGCGACCGTCCGCTTGTCGTTCAGCTCGACGATCAGGCCCACCAGGCCCTCCCGGCCGGGACCGAAGGGAGAATCCCCGCGCGTTACGAAGACCGTTCTCAGCAGACGAGCGAGGATGCGGTCGTCTTTCAATGCCACCAGCGACCGCATGGCCGCCTTCGATTCGTGCCCCCGGAGCATTTCCTGGGCCCAGCGGGCCCCGGAGCCTTCGTCAAAAAAGCCGGCGCCCTCGCCCCGGGCGCCGACCGCCTCCAGTCGTTCCCAGAGGGCGTTGTTGATGTCTTTGCTGGGGCCATCCATGGCGCCGACCGCCTGAATGGCCGCCATGCGCACCTCCCAGTGCGGCCGGCGCAGGGCCCAGCAGACCACCGACTCGCAGGCCGGCCCTCCCTTGACGGCCAGCCCAGTCACGGCCGCGGCCGCCGCGGCTGGGTCTTGGCTCCAAAGCTTGTTGAACTCCGCCGGGTGGGCCTTCGCCAGCTCGAGCAAGGCCTTTCGCCGCTTCGCCGGCATGGCAATCAGCATCTCACCCTGGCGTGCCGAGACCGCGAGGCTCGAAAACAGTTGCCCTACCCGTTGTGCCTCCTCCGGCTGGTCCACGTGCGCCTGGCGGAGCACCTCAGCCAGCACCGCCTCGCTGAGGTCGAGCAGTGCCTTCTGAGCGGCCTCACGCTTTCGATAGCTGTCGCTGCCGAGGTCCGCCGCGACGGCGGCCACGGCTCTGGCGACGGCGCGGCGGGCGGCCTGGACCTCCTCAGGCGCCGGCTGGGTCTGGGTCTGATCGGCGGCTGACAGCCCGACCGCCCACGCGGCCACGCAGCCAAGAGTGATAACCCGCGGAAGCATGATGCACCCCTTGTCTTTCGGCGATACGCCGACCCTCTTGCCCTACCGACAGCCAGCATACGCCCCGTAGATTATTCCTGCAAGGCCGTCGGCGCCGGGCCGCGCCGGATCTGTCGTTCGCTCAGGACCCCGCGGAGGGGGTATAGTTGCCGTGGGTCAGGCAGCAGCCGTACATCGCGGCAAGGTTGGCTTCGGGCACGCCGGGCGGGAGGTTGTTGGCCTCGCGCAGGACGAAGCGCCCGCCGCGCATCACCCCCGAGCTGAGGATCTGGCGGGTGCGCTCGAACACCTGCTCGGCCGGGCCGTTCAGCAGGAGCGCCGCCTCCGGGCCGCCCAGGATCTCCACGTCCTCGCCCAGCGCCTCGCGCAGCCGGCCGTGATCCACCGGAAAGCCGGTGTCGAAGCTGTCCACGTTCAATTCCTCGCGGATGGTGGGGAAATGCCGGGTGGCGTCGCCGCAGAGGTGGATGGAGTGCGGCCCCTCGGCCGACCACAGGGCGTACCAGGCCCGGTGCAGGGGCAGGATCAGTTCGCGGTACATGGGGTTGGAGACGAGCTGGATGGAATCGTCGGCGAACGACCCGCGCCGGCCCTCGAAGGCCTTTCGGCCGAAGGCTCCGGCCAGGGCGCGGTTGCGGATCACCACCCCGCGGTGAATGAACTCCATCAGCCGGCGGACGTAGTCCGGGTCCTCGTACAGGTCGGTCAGCAGCTCCGGGCCGCGCAGGTTGACGGCGATGGTGAAGTGACCGTCGAAGCCCATCAGCGGCGGCCGGACGGCGAACCGCACGCCCTTGTACGAAAGCTTCGCCGCCCGGGCCTTCAGGGCCTCGTAGCGGCGGAGGCAGCCCTTGATGAACGGATTGTCCAGCGGGTGCTCGACGTCGATCTCGAAGATGCGGTGCTTGCCCGCCCCGGCGAGGTACGGCGACACGTCGGCGACCTGGCCGTCGCGGAACTCCACCGGCGCCCCGAAGTAGGCCGAGTCGTACGTGTTCTGGTTATCAACGTAGAACTCCCACTGCTCCGGCCGGCCGAGCGGACTGTCGCAGTACTGGTTCAGGTACTGGCTCTGGAACTCCATGAACTGAAGCTGCACCTCCACGGCGGCGGCCGCGTCGGTGGCGTACTCCCGGAAGGTAATCCCCCTGGGGTTCCACTTCGGGTCGAACAGCACCACGCGCGGATTGATCCCGTAGGTCACCGGCACGCGCGTGGGCTTGCGGTCACGATAGGCCTGCCAGACCCGCTGCTTCTGCTCGTTGGTTGGAACCTTCACGGGCCTTCTCCGCTGCGCCGCGGCTGGGGCCGCCGGCCATGGATGCGGGCGGCGTGCCGGTTGCGCACGCGCTGAAACATCTGGCCCAGGCGCTCGAAGACCCGCTTGGGGGTGCCGGCGTAGTCCATGACCGAGTCGGACTGCTGCGGCCAGCAGTCGCCCACGTTCCAGATCAGGAAGCCGCCGAATT